>JBFKGB010000154.1:0-7950 GCA_041633535.1 Euzebya sp.
CGACGGCGTCGACGGTGTGAAGTGCCTGGCCCTGGGCGCTGATCTGGTGGGCTTCGGACGCCGGCTGCTGCCTGCGGCCGCCGAGGGCCCCGCCGCGGTGGAGGAGGCGCTGGGGGTCCTGGTCGAGCAGCTGCGCGTGGCCACCTGGGCGGTCGGCGCGACGTCGGTCGCAGAGCTGGGCCCGACCCACCTGCGCGACAGCCGATGAACCGTCGCCACCCTGGCGGGGTCGTCATCCTGCTGCTGGCGGCGCTGGGTCTGCTGCTGGCGCCCGTCCCGCAGGTCCGGGCCGACACCGGGTCGTGCCAGCCGTTGGACGACGCCGGCCTCGTCGCCCAGCTGGTCGGGGCGCCCGTCCGCACGACCGTCATGGACGACGAGCTGCGCACCATGGTGGCCCAGCACGCCGGCACGGCGGTGCTGTTCGGCCAGGCCGTGCAGGACGCGGAACAGGTCACGGCCCTGATCGCCGACCTGGACGCCGCCGCCCCCGCCGGGCTGCCGCCGCTGGTCGCCGTGGACGAGGAGGGGGGCCGCGTGTCCCGGCTGGGGCGTGCCGGGGTGACCGTGCACCTGCCCTCGGCCCGCGAGCAGGCCGCCGGCGGCACCGCCCAGCAGGTCCGGGAGGGGGCAGCGACCCTCGGCCGCCAGATGGCCGACCTCGGCGTGGACCTGGACCTGGGGCCGGTGCTGGACGTCACCGGGGCGGCGCCGGACACCATCATCGGGGACCGGTCCTTCTCGGCGGACCCCGCCCTGGCCGGGGCCTACGCCCGCGCGTTCGCCGACGGTCTGCGTGATGGCGGCGTCGCCACCACCGGCAAGCACTTCCCCGACCACGGCCTGACCACGACCGACACCCACACCGCCTCCGCACCGGTGACGGTGTCACGCCAGCAGCTGCGGGACGTGCACCTGCAGCCGTACCGCATCGCCCTGCCGGCCCTGGACGCCATCATGCTGTCGCACCTGCGGGTCGACGCGCTGGACCCGACCCTGCCGGTCAGCCTGTCGGCGCCGGCGGTGGCGTTCCTGCGCGCCGAGCTGGGCTTCGACGGAGTGGTGATGACCGATGACCTGTCGATGCAGGCGGTCGCCGACGTCACCGACCAGCCGACCGCCGCGGTCATGGCCGTGACGGCGGGGGCGGACCTGGTCCTGATCGGACGGACCGCCGACGCGGCAGGCGTCCACGCGGCGCTGCTGACCGCACTGCAGGAGGGGGAGCTGCCGCGCAGCCGGGTCACCACGGCTGCACGGCGCGTGCTGGCCCTGAAGGGCATGGCCGCGGCGGACGTGACCTGCCTGGCCGGCCCCGGCCACTTCAGCCGCGCTCGGTAGCGCTGGGCGTCAGGCCGGAGGCCTGAAAACCAGACCGACACACCGTTGCATAGGGAGGGGGCGGGAACCCGCCCTACGCATGGTGTGTCGAGGTGGTCTGGTACGACGACCCTCCCCCGGTCGTCGACGGGTGTAACGCTACCAGCGGGATCCCTCCGGTCGCCGGGACGGATGCTGTACCGATCGGCCGATGCCGGGGGCGCAAGGACGACGCAACGGCCGGCCAGGGGACGACACAGCGTCCGCGAAGGGGCCGAACGCGGAAGAAATCCGTCCTCTCAGGTTGAGAGATCGTGACGATACGCGCAGACTGGCGACGATGCTGCACCGCATGGTTGGGTATGGGCCCCAGGGCTACGAGCTTCTCGTAGTACCCCTGGCGTCTGACCCTGTCGTGCGTGCGTGACCACGCTGCACATGCACATGGAACAGACGCGACCTCCCGGACCGGGAGGTCGTCGGCGTTCAGGGACCGTGCGGGACAGCACGGCACCAGCCAGACCAAGGAGCAGGTACTGATGGAGATGACCGGAGCCCAGGCAGTCATCAAGGCGTTGGAGCTCGCAGGTGTCGAGGTGATCTTCGGCCATCCCGGCGGCGCGATCCTCCCGGCCTACGACCCGATGCTGGAGTCGCCGATCCGTCACGTGCTCGCACGCCACGAGCAGGGCGCCGGTCACATGGCAGAGGGCTACGCCCAGGCCACCGGCCGGGTCGGCGTGTGCATCGCCACCTCGGGGCCCGGCGGCACCAACCTGGTCACGCCGCTTGCCGACGCGATGATGGACTCGATCCCGATCGTGGCGATCACCGGTCAGGTCGCGACCTCCGCGGTCGGTGGCGACGCCTTCCAGGAGGCCGACATCACCGGCATCACCATGCCGGTGACGAAGCACAACGAGATGGTCCACTCCGCCGACCGCATCCCCGGCGCCATCGCCGAGGCGTTCCACATCGCCTCGACCGGCCGCAAGGGCCCGGTGCTGATCGACATCCCCAAGGACGTCCTGGCCCAGAAGCTGACCAGCTTCGAGTGGCCCGACCGCGTCAACCTGCCGGGCTACAAGCCCACTGTCCGCGGCCACTCCAAGATGGTCCGCGAGGCCGCCGACGTGATCCTGGCCGCCGAGCGGCCCGTGGTCTACGCCGGCGGTGGGATCCTGGCCTCGGGTGCCGAGGCCGTGCTGCGCGAGTTCGCCGAGATGCTGGACCTGCCGGTCGTCACCACCCTCATGGCCCGCGGCGCCTTCCCCGACAGCCACGCCCAGCACCTGGGCATGCCCGGCATGCACGGGCACTGGCCGGCCGTGACCGCCATGCAGAAGGCCGACCTGCTGATCGGCCTGGGCACCCGCTTCGACGACCGCGTGACCGGCAAGCTCGACGCGTTCGCCCCGCACGCCAAGGTCGTGCACGTCGACATCGACCCGGCCGAGATCGGCAAGAACAAGGTCGCGGACGTCCCGATCGTGGGTGACGTCGCCACCGTGATCACCCAGCTGATCGAGGCCATCGGGCGCCGGCTCGAGGCCGACGCGCCGCGCGCCGACCTCAGCGGGTGGTGGGAGACCCTCCGCAGCTGGGTGGCCGACCACCCCCTCACCCACGACCAGGACCCCGACGGGCCGCTGAAGCCCCAGACGGTCGTGCGGGCCCTGAACGCCGCGCGCGCCGAGGACTCCATCATCGTCACCGGCGTCGGGCAGCACCAGATGTGGGCCAGCCAGCTGATCACCTACGACCGGCCGCGCAGCTGGATCAACTCCGGTGGCCTGGGGACCATGGGCTTCGGCGTGCCCGCCGCCATCGGCGCCAAGACCGGCCGTCCGGACGCCCAGGTCATCCTGATCGACGGTGACGGCTCGTTCCAGATGACGCTGCAGGAGCTCGCGACCGCGCGCACCGAGGGCATCCCGGTGGTCTTCACCGTCCTGAACAACGGCGTGCTCGGCATGGTCCGCCAGTGGCAGGAGCTGTTCTACGACCGCCGCTTCTCCCAGATCGAGCTGGGCCAGGACGTCCCCGACCTGGTCAAGCTGGCCGAGGCGTTCGGCTGCCAGGGCTTCCGCGTGACCACGGTCGCCGAGCTCGAGCCGACGATCGAGAAGGCCCTGGCCGTCAGGGACGTCCCGGTCGTCATCGACTTCCGCGTCGACCCCGAGGAGAAGGTCTTCCCGATGGTCCCGGCCGGTCAGTCCAACGACGCCATCATCGAGAACATGGACGAGTGGTGGGAGCGCAAGGCCGCCGCGGAGCGTGGTGAGGGGGAGGACCTGACCTCCGCCGGCCCGCCCAGCTAGCCCCGCCACCCCACCCCTCACCCCGCAGGAGAGCCACCCATGGCCAAGCACACCCTCAGCGTCCTGGTCGAGAACCGACCCGGCGTCCTGTCCCGCGTCGCCGGGCTGTTCAGCCGCCGCGGCTTCAACATCGAGTCCCTCGCGGTCGGCCCGACCGAGGTCGCCGACATCTCGCGGATGACCATCGTCGTGGACGCGGCCGCGCAGCCGCTGGAGCAGGTCACCAAGCAGCTGAACAAGCTGATCAACGTCCTGAAGATCGTCGAGCTGGACGACACCTCGTCGGTGCACCGCGAGCTGTGGCTCGTCAAGGTGTCAGCCTCGCCCGACGTCCGGGCACAGGTCATCGAGATCGCCGACGTCTTCCGCGCCAAGGTCGTCGACGTCGACCACGACTCCGTCGTCATCGAGGCGACCGGCGTCACCGACAAGCTCGAAGCGATGCTGCGGCTGCTGACGCCCTACGGCGTCCGCGAGCTGGTCCGCTCGGGCCTGATCGCCGTCGGCCGTGGCGGCAAGTCCATCACCGAGGGCCGGGCCCTGCGCCTGGAGCGCAGCGCCTAGCCCCAGACCGACGCCCCGCACACGCCGGCCCCGCACACGCCGGCCCCGCACACGCCGAACGGCACGATCGGGGCCGAACTCGCCTCCGCGCGAGTTGGGCCCCGATCGCGTCGCTTGGCATCCTCGACGACCACCTCTCCCGACCCGCACAACGAACAGGAACCCCACCAATGGCACGCACCCCCGACGCCGGCACGGCGACCATGTACTACGACGACGCAGCGTCCCTGGACCTGCTGACCGGCAAGACCGTCGCCGTCATCGGCTACGGCTCGCAGGGCCACGCCCACGCCCGGAACCTCTCCGACAGCGGCGTCGACGTGGTCGTCGGCCTGTACGAGGGCTCCAAGAGCCGCGCGGACGCCGAGGAGGCCGGCCTGCGGGTCGCCAGCGTCGCCGAGGCCGCCAAGCAGGCCGACGTCATCATGATCCTGGTGCCGGACCAGACCCAGGCCCGCCTGTACCACGAGGAGATCCTGCCGGGCCTGGAGGCGGGCAACGCCCTGTTCTTCGCCCACGGCTTCAACATCCACTTCGCCCAGATCGAGCCGCCGGCGGACGTCGACGTCTGCATGGTCGCCCCCAAGGGTCCCGGCCACCTGGTCCGCCGCGTCTACACCGAGGGTGCCGGCGTGCCCTGCCTGTTCGCCGTCCACCAGGACGCCACCGGCAACGCCCGCGACCTGGCCCTGGCCTACGCCAAGGGCGTCGGCGGGACCCGCGCCGGTGTGCTCGAGACCACCTTCGAGGAGGAGACCGAGACCGACCTGTTCGGCGAGCAGGCCGTGCTGTGCGGCGGCACCGCCCAGCTGGTCCAGACCGGCTTCGAGGTCCTCGTCGAGGCCGGCTACCAGCCCGAGATCGCCTACTTCGAGTGCCTGCACGAGCTGAAGCTCATCGTCGACCTCATGTACGAGGGCGGCCTGGCCGGCATGCGCTACTCCGTCAGCGAGACCGCGGAGTACGGCGACTACGTCTCGGGCCCCGTCGTCATCGACGCCGACACCAAGACGCGGATGGAGGGGATCCTCGGCCGCATCCAGTCCGGCGAGTTCGCCCGTGACTTCATCCTGGAGAACCAGGCCAACCAGGCCTCCTTCAAGGCGACCCGTCGGCGCAACGCCGACCACCAGATCGAGCACGTCGGCCGCAAGCTGCGCGGGATGATGAGCTGGCTGAAGAAGTAGCGCCGGCGCACGGCCCCGTCCTGCAGCTGGACGGGGCCACGCTGGTCCGCGCGGGGCAGGTGGTCCTGCACCCGACCACGTGGACCGTGGCAGAGGGGCAGCGGTGGGTGGTGCTGGGGCCCAACGGCGCCGGCAAGTCCACCCTGCTGCGGCTGGCCTCGACCTACGAGCTGCCCAGCCGCGGGACCGTCACGGTCCTGGGCGGACGGATGGGCCGCACCCCGGTCGAGGGCCTGCGCCGGCGGATCGGGGTGACCGCCAGCCACCTGGAGCGCCTGGTCGACCACCGCATGACCGTCCGCAGCGCCGTCGCGACCGGCTTCAGGGCGACGCTGGTGGACTGGCGGACGCCGACCGAGGCGCGGACTGACGCGGCGCAGGTCGACGAGGCACAGGCCGCGGCGGTCGGGCGTGCCCTGGCACGGCTGGGGCTGCAGCACCGGGCCGAGCACCGGCTGGACGTGCTCAGCGAGGGGGAGCGGCGCCGCACCATGCTGGCCCGTGCGCTGGTGGCCACGCCCGAGCTGCTGCTGCTGGACGAGCCGACCGCGGGGCTCGACGTGGGCGGCCGCGAGCAGCTGGTCACCGCCCTGTCCGGGCTGGCCGGTGATCCGGGCGTCCGCGGCATCGTGTTCGTGACCCATCATCTGGAGGAGGTGCCGCCGGGATTCACCCACGCGGCGCTGGTTGGGGAGGGGCGGATCGTGCGGTCCGGACCCCTGCGCGACGTGCTGACCGACCGGGCGCTCAGCGAGGTGTTCGGCCTGGCGCTGCAGGTCACCCAGCGGGAGGGGCGATGGGCCGCACGCGCGGTCTGACGGGGTGTCCGTCCGGTTGCGGGCCGGCTGCTACCGACGGGTAGCTTGGATGTCCATGACGCTCATCCGCGACCTGCTGACGCCCGGGACGCCGTCGTTCTCCTTCGAGTTCTTCCCGCCGAAGACCGACCAGGGCGAGGCCAACCTGTTCCGCGCCATCGCCGAGCTGGAGCCGCTGCGCCCGACCTTCGTGTCGGTGACCTACGGCGCCGGCGGCTCGACACGTGACCGGACGCTGCGGCTCGTCAGCCGGATCGTGGCCGAGACCTCGATGCTGCCGATGGCCCACCTGACCTGCGTCGCCGCCACCCGTGAGGAGATCATCGCGGTGGTGGACGACCTGGCCGCCGCCGGGGTCCGCAACATCATGGCGCTGCGTGGGGACATGCCGGGCGGCTTCGACGTGCGGTGGGAGGCCACCGAGGGCGGCCTGACGCACGCCCACGAGCTGGTCCGGCTGATCGGCGAGCGGGGGGACTTCAGCATCGGCGTCGCCTCGTTCCCCGAGGGCCACCCCGAGTCCCCCGACCGCGACACCGACGCCAGGTACCTGGCCGAGAAGCTGAACGCGGGCGCGGACTTCGCGACCACCCAGCTGTTCTTCCGCGCCGAGGACTACTTCAGCCACGTCGAGATGGTCCGCGCACACGGTGCCGAGCAGCCCGTCATCCCCGGCGTGATGCCCGTCACCGACGTCGGCCAGATCGAGCGGATGACGGCGATGAGCGGTGCGGTGTTCCCCGACGACGTCGCCGAGCGGCTGCGGGCCGTGGCCGACGACCCCGACAAGGTCCGCGGGGTCGGGGTCGACATCGCCACCGAGCTGTGCCGCGAGCTGCTGGACGGCGGGGCCCCGGGGATCCACTTCTACACGCTGAACCGGTCGACGGCGACGCGCGAGATCTGGGCGAACCTGCAGTCCGGCAGCAGCTGACTCAGGTGGCCGCGGGCTCGCGGACGGGGGCGCTGCCGCCGCCGCCCAGCCGGACCAGCTCACCCTGGTGCATGGGCCGACCCAGCAGGTAGCCCTGCAGCATGTCGCAGCCCATCTCGACCAGCATGCGCGCCTGCGACGGTGTCTCGACACCCTCCGCAACGGTCCGCAGGCCCAGCCTGCGGGCCAGGTCCACCGTGCCGGCCACGATCCCTCGGTCCGCCGCGCTGTCGTCCATCCCCTGGACGAACTCGCGGTCGATCTTGATGACGTCGACGGGGAACCGGCGCAGGTAGTTCAGCGAGGCGTACCCGGTGCCGAAGTCGTCCAGTGACAGCCGGACACCCAGGCGGACCAGCCCTGCGACCGTGCGGTCCATGACCGGTGAGGCGCCGATCAGCGTCGTCTCCGTCAGCTCCATCCCAAGGCGTCCCGGCTCGATCCCGAACTCCTCCAGGGCCGCCCGCGTGCGCTCGACCAGGTCGACCCGCTCGAGCGTCCTGGCGCTGACGTTGATGTTGACGACGGGCGGCATCAGGGGGTCCGCGGCGGCACGGCACGCCTCGCGCAGCACCCACAGGTCGATCTCGGCGATCAGGCTGGACTGCTCGGCGATGGGCAGGAACGCGTCCGGGGTCTGCTCGACCCCCTCGCGGTACCACCGCACCAGCGCCTCGGCGCTGACGATCGCGCCGGTGGCGACGTCGACCACCGGCTGGAACCGCAGGCGCAGCGACCCGTCGACCGTGGACAGGCGCAGCGCGATCTCGGTGGCATGGCTGTCTGCTGCATGGGTGTCCATCGCC
>JBFKGB010000155.1:0-7950 GCA_041633535.1 Euzebya sp.
ACCGCTACGGCGCACCCACGCCGCAGGCGGGCGTCGAGGTCGAGCGCAAGTGGGCCCGTGCCGACTACACCACCCCGGGGAGCTGACCGATGGCCCGTCCGATCCAGCACACCCCCACCCCTCCCCCGGTCGATCCCGTCGGTGACCAGACCGCCGACCTGATGGCGGCCCTGCACGAGGCCGGGCTGCTGCGCGCCCTGACCGGTGCCGTCCGGGCCTACCCCGACCTGCTGGCCACGCTGCTGCAGGGCCTGGACCCCGAGAAGCTGAAGGCCCTGGCCGCCCTGGGTGGCCTGACGGACGTGCTGGGTGCCGAGGGCGCCCAGCAGGCCGTCCGCGGGGTGCGGTCGGCGATCGCCGCCGCGGACCACGCCACCACCGCCCCCGCCCCGTCCCTGGTGCTGCTGGCGAAGCAGCTGGGTGACCCCGACGTCCGGCGTGGCATCGGGGCACTCGTCGCTGCGCTGGGTGCGTTCGGTCGCGAGATCGCCCGGTAGCCGCAGCCGCACGCGGAGGGACGGAGGTCCTGCCCCGATCGGGACGGACGCCCCTGAACACGGCGGGAGGGGCGGTGTGTCATGGACCCATGACAACCGCGATCCACTTCTGCCCGGGCTGTGGCCTCCGCTTCCACCACGTCGGCGAGCTGGTCGACCACCTCCGCATGGACCATCGGCCCAAGGAGGACGCACCGCGTCGTCGGCCGTGGGGTCAGGTCACGGTGGCGATCGACCCGTCGGTGGACAACCGCACGACCGTCGACGTGGCGACGGCGCTGGCCCGTCAGACCGACATGGGCGTCGCGCTGGTCTCGGCGCCCAGCGACGGCCTTGACGCCTCCGTCGTCGAGGCGGTGCTGCGCAAGGAGGCGCGGGCGGTCACGGACGGCGGGGCGCCCGACTGCTCCTGGCACCTGCTGCCCGCCGGTGACATCCCGCGGGCGGTCCTGGACGTCGCCGACTCGGGTGACACGACCATGCTGTGCATGTCCAGCCACGCCCGGGGCCCGCTGGCCGAGATGGCCCTCGGCAGCATCAGCGAGGACGTGCTGCGTCACTCGCGCGTGCCGGTGCTGCTGATCGGCCCCCACGTCAAGCCCTCCCCCGACCCCTACTCCCACCTGCTGGTCGCCGTCGACGGCTCCGACGTCGCGGACATGGCCGTGGACGTCGCCGCCGGGCTGGCGCCGCGGATGGGCGCCGACCTGGTCCTGGTCAGCGTCGTCGACCCCGACCTGGAGCTGCCGCCCGACGTGGAGGAGTCGATCGTGGTCAACCGCACCGCCATGCGGCTGCCGGCGTCGTGGACGTCCACCGACGTCATCCACGACAAGCGACCGAGCCGCGGCATCATGTCTGCCGCCGCACAGATGCCCAACGCGCTGGTCGTCATGGGCACCCACGGCCGCTCGGGTGTGCAGCGGCTGGCGGTGGGCAGCGTCGCCCTGGAGGTCGTGCGCGGCGCGACCGCCCCCGTCCTGGTGGTGCCGTTCAGGCCGCCGGTGGGGCCACGCCGGCTGACCCGTTCCGACTGACCACGCGAGGTCGTCCTCGCGGCTAGGGTGACCGTCGTGACCGCCGCACCGGTGGTGGCGACGGGACGCGTGGTCGCCCGCACGCGCCGCCTGACCAGGACCTTCGACGGCCTCGACGCCCTGCGTGAGGTCGACCTCGACATCCCCGGCGGCATCATCGGGCTGGTCGGTCCCAACGGTGCGGGGAAGTCCACGCTGATGGCGCTGCTGCTGGGCCTGGACCACCCCACCTCGGGGACCGTGGAGGTCCTCGGTGCCGACCCGCGTCTGGCAGGCCCGGCGCTGCGCGCGCGGATCGGCTACGCCCCGGAGCTCGACCCGATGCCGCCCGACGTCCGGGCCCAGGACCTGGTGAAGCTGGTGGGCCGGCTGCACGGCCTGGACGCCAGGACCGCGACCGAGCGTGCAGCCGACGTGCTGCAGCGGCTGGGGCTCGGCGAGGAGCGGTTCCGGCCGATCGGCACGCTGTCGACCGGCCAGCGGCAGCGCGTCAAGCTGGCCCAGGCGATCGTGCACGACCCCGCGCTGGTGCTGCTGGACGAGCCGACCGACGGGCTGGACCCCCTGCAGCGCAGCGAGATGCTGGCGCTGATCGCCTCGCTGGCGCAGGAGCTGTCCCTGGACGTCCTGGTCTCCTCCCACCTGCTTGCCGACCTCGAGCAGGTCTGCAGCCGGCTGGTGGTGCTGCAGGACGGCCGGGTGGCAGGACACGTCGACGTCGGTGCCGAGCAGGTCGAGGGCCGGCTGCTGGTCGAGACCGTCCGCCCCGCCGAGGAGGTCGTCGGTCGTCTGGTGGCGCTGGGTGCCACCGCCGGGCTTACCGGGCCGACCACGTTCGTCATCGACGGTGACGCCAGCGTCCTCCCCCTCCTCCGCGACGTGCTGGCCCAGACCGGTGCCGGTCTGCGCAGCATGGGCCGCAACCGCACGACGCTGGAGCAGCAGGTCGTGCAGGAGCTGGGCGGATGAGCGCGCCACCGCCGCCCGACGGATCGCCCGTGCCGCAGCACGGGGCCCGCCTGGCCGACCTGTCGCTGGCCCGTGTCGAGGTCCGCACCGACGTCGGCCACGCCATGCTGGCCATGGGGCAGCACGTCGCCAGACGCATGCTGGGCCTGCGCCGACCCGGTCGTGCGAAGGTGCTGCCGGTCGTGTTCGCCGCGATCCCCTTCCTTCCGGCCATCGCCTTCATCGGGGTCGCCGCCATCCTCCCCAGCGTCCTGGCCGGGCAGTTCCTGCCGAGCCCCGCCGACCAGTACCCGCTGATCTCGGTGACGCTGGTCGCCTACACCGCGCTGGTGTCGCCGCAGTCGCTGTCACCCGACCGCCAGCACGGCACGCTGTCGCTGCTGCTGGCCAGCCAGCTGTCACGGGGGACCTACCTGCTGTCGGCGGCGGGTGCGCTGATGACCATCCTGCTGGTCGTCACCGTCGGACCGCCGCTGCTGGTGGCGCTGGGGCTGGCGCTGCTGGACGTGCCCGGTCCGGCCCTGCTGGTCGTGCTGTGGCGGGCGCTGGCCTCGGGCCTGCTGCTGGCGGCGGTCTTCGGCGCCCTGGGCCTGGCGGTGTCCAGCCTGACCGCGTCACGGACCTTCGCGGCCGCGGGCACGTTCGTGCTGCTGATCGGCCTGGGCTCCGCCTCGACCGTCACCACCGAGCTGCTGGGCTGGCCCGCCTGGACCCGGCTGGCCGACGTCGTGGCCGTGGGCCTGGAGTCGGTCGCCCGGCTGAACGGCTCGACCGGCGAGCTGTCCGGGGTCAACGGGGCTGCCCTGGCTGGCGGCCTGCTGGGCTGGATCCTGCTGCCTGCGCTGCTGGTGTGGTGGCGCTACCGCGGGCCGGTCGCCCGATGAACCCACCACCGGCCGTGGTCGAGGTGCAGGAGGTGTCGCGCTGGTACGGCGACGTCGTCGCCCTGCACCGGTTGTCGGTCGCGATCGGGCCGGGCGTGACCGGGCTGCTGGGGCCGAACGGGGCCGGCAAGACCTCGTTGATCCGCATCCTGGTCGGCCTGATGCCGGCCGATGAGGGCGGGGTGCGGATCCTCGGCCGTGACCCGCGACGCGACGTCGGCGTGCGCGGCCGGATCGGCTACGTCCCTGAGGCGCAGGCCCTGCCGGGCCGGGTCAGCGCCCACCGCTTCGTCCGTGCCCTCGCGATCCAGCACCGCATGGAGGACCCCGACGCGGCAGCGGCCTCCTCGCTGCAGGTGGCCGGGCTGGACCCCGAGGACAGCCGTGCCGTCCACACCTACTCCAAGGGGATGCGGCAGCGCGTCAAGATCGCCGCGGCGCTGGTGCACGGCCCCGCCGTGCTGGTCCTGGACGAACCCCTCAACGGGCTGGACCCGCAGGGTCGCGTGCAGGTCATGACGCTGCTGGAGCGGCTCGGCCGCATGGGCGTGGCCGTCATCGTGTCCTCCCACGTGCTGCACGAGGTCCAGCGGTTCGCACCCCGTGTCCTGGTGCTGGTGCAGGGACGGCTGGCGGCGGAGGGGAGCCCCCGTGCGATCCGCGCGCTGATGGACGACCGACCCGCCCGCACGCGCATCCGCAGCGACAGCGCCCGGGTGCTGGGCGCGGCCCTGCTGACCGCCGGCGCCGTCACCCGCGTCGAGGTGGCCGACGACCGCACGCTGGTCGTGGACGCCGCGCAGCCGGCGCTGCTGCGCGACCTGCTGCCCGTCGTCGCACGGGACGCGGGGGCGGTCCTCACCGAGGTCACGCCGCTGGACGAGGACCTCGACAGCGTCTTCACCTACCTGGTCCAGCGGGGGCTGCGATGACCGCCCTGACCGACCTGCTGCTGCGGTCCGCCCTCAGCCGCGGGCGTCTGCTCGCCGGCGTCGCGGCCGGGCTGGTCCTCATCGGGCTGGGTGTCGTGGTGTTGCTGGCGGGCGGGGACGCCGGTGACGTCCGCGCGGTCGTCCGGGACGTGGGCACCGGGCTGCTGGTGCCCCTGGTCGCGGTGGTGGTCGGCACGTCGGTGCTGGGCGATCCGGCCGAGGACGGCACCATCGCCTACCTGCTGACCACACCCCAGCCGCGGCTGCGGATCGCCCTGCCGGCGTTCGTCGCGACGGCGGTCGTGGCGGTGCCGCTGACGGCCGTACCGGTGATGGCAGTGCTGACCGTCAACGGGCTGCCGCCGGGCAGCGTCGTCGCTGCCGGTGCCGGCACCGCGGCGGCCGCGTGCGCCTACGGTGCGGTGTTCCTGGCGCTGGGTGTGCTGCTGCGCAGGGCCCTGCTCGTCGGGCTGCTGTACAGCGCCATCTGGGAGGGCATCGTCGCCGGCGTCGCCGACGGGCTGGCCCGCCTGTCGATACGCGCCCACGGCCAGACCGTGACGACCTGGCTGGACGGCGCGACCCTGACGGCCGGCCCCGTCACCGGCCCGACGGCCCTGCTGGTGCTCACCGGCCTGACCGTCGGCGGGCTCCTGGCAACCGCCGGTCTGCTGCGGCGACACGTCGCACGCTCCTGACCGGTCGGTCGGTCGGACAGGCGGCCGGTGGTGGGTAGGCTCGCCGCGTGACTGACTCAACGAACCCCCAGGTCTTCTTCGACATGTCCATCGGCGGCACGCCGGCCGGACGCATCACCTTCGAGCTGTACGCCGACGTCGTGCCGAAGACGGCCGAGAACTTCCGTCAGCTGTGCACCGGCGAGCCGGGCTTCGGCTACAAGGGCTCCAGCTTCCACCGCGTCATCACCGACTTCATGTGCCAGGGCGGTGACTTCACCAACCACAACGGGACCGGCGGCAAGTCGATCTACGGCAACAAGTTCGCCGACGAGAACTTCGAGCTGTCCCACACCAAGCCGGGTCTGCTGTCCATGGCCAACGCCGGGCCGAACACCAACGGGTCCCAGTTCTTCATCACCACCGTGGTGACCCCCTGGCTGGACGGCAAGCACGTCGTCTTCGGCGAGGTCGTCGACGGCATGGACGTCGTCAAGACCATCGAGTCCGTCGGCAGCCGCAGCGGCGACACCGCCCAGCCCGTCGTCATCGAGGACTGCGGCCAGCTCTGACCCTCCTCGTCCTGCGTCCCGGGCCGGTCCTCGTGACCGGCCCGTCGCGCGTCCGGGGTCAGGACGCCTCGCAGAGGGCGGCCATGCGGCGCGCCATCTCCTCCTCCGACACGTCCTCTCAGGTGACGATCGGTCTGCGGCGAGCCCTTCACCTGGGGTCAGGGTGGTCAACGGCCGGTACCGTCCCGGGCCGTGAGCACGACCGTCGAGTGGACCCTGATCATCCTCGCGGGCTTCGGTGCGGGCACCGTCAACGCCATCGTCGGGTCGGGGACCCTCATCACCTTCCCCACCCTCCTCCTGCTGGGGTACCCCCCGCTGCTGGCCAACGTCAGCAACAACCTGGGTCTGGTCCCGGGTGCGCTGACCGGGGCGCTGGGGTACCGGCGCGAGCTGGTCGGCCAGGGCATGCGGCTGCGCTGGCTGGCGCCTGCCTCGCTGGCCGGCGGCACCGTTGGCGCGGTCGGGCTGCTGGTGCTGCCCGCCGCCGCCTTCGACGCCATCGTCCCCGTCCTGATCGTCCTGTCCCTGGTCCTGGTCGTCGTGCAGCCACGGCTGCGGGACCGGCTGTCGGGGACCGTGCGCGAGCGCGCCGACGGCCGCCCTCCCCCGTCGCTCGTCGTCGGCGTCTTCCTGGCCGGCTGCTACGGCGGCTACTTCGGTGCAGCCCAGGGCATCCTGCTGATCGCGCTGCTGGGGGTGCTGCTGCGCGATGACCTCCAGCGGCTGAACGGGACCAAGAACGTGCTGGCCACGATCGTGAACGGCGTCGCGGCGATCGTGTTCCTGGCCGCGGCCCAGATCGACTGGACCGTCGTCGCCCTGATCGCCGTGGGGTCGACCGTCGGCGGCTACGTGGGTGCGCGGTACGGCCGGCGTCTGCCGGCCACGGGGCTGCGGGTCCTGATCGTCGTGGTGGGGACCGTGGCGGTGGCGAGGCTGCTGCTGGGGTAGGGACGGATGCGTCAGGGGCACGGGTTCCCGGGAAGGTCAGCCGCACGACCACCCACTACGGAAGGCTGAACACGATGCGCACCCGACTGACCACCCTGCTCATGCTGGCGACCCTCGTCCTGGGCGTCGCCGCCTGCGACGACACCAGCGACGGGATCCAGGAGGACGCCCAGGACATCGAGCAGGGCGCCGAGGACGCCCTCGACGACCTGGAGGACGGCAGCTAGGCCGTTCTTCCTCCCCGGTCCGCCGCGCGCGGGAGCTGCGCTGTCTGTGACCGTGGCGGCCCGGTAGGGTCGGCCGATGGCCGAGATCATGATCCCGATCTTCCGGGTGCACGACGCCGTGTCGACCGCGCGGTGGTACCGGCGGCTGGGTTTCGAGGTGACCGGTGAGCACCGGTTCGCCCCAGGGCTTCCGCTGTACATGTTCCTGCAGCGCGGCGCGGTCGAGCTGCACCTGTCCGAGCACGAGGGCGACGCCAACCCCTGCTCGCTGGCCTACCTGTGGGTCGACGACGTCGACACGGTCGCGTCCGAGTTCGGTATGGCGGTCGAGTCCCAGCCATGGGGCCGGGAGGTCCAGCTGACCGATCCCGACGGCAACCGGCTTCGGGTCGCGACACCGGTGGAGGGGTCGACGGACTGACCCCGCTCGGCATCTCGCCGGTCGCGGTCGGCAGGCTCGAGACCATCGCCCGGGCCTGCGTGTGACCGGCGTGCCGATGACGGCAGGTGGCCTCGCGATCGGGCAGATCTGGTTCCCTGTCCGGATGCGGTCGTCGACCTCATGGGCCATCGAGCCTGGCCCGCGAGCACGACCTCGGCGGCGGCCCCCGCCCGCACCAGGTCGATGCGGTCGCACCTTGCACCGACTGAGGGCAGCCACCGGACCGCACGCAGCCACGGCAGCCACCGGACCGCACGCAGCCACGGCAGCAGCCGACCCGAACGCAGCCACGGCACCACCAACTCGACGCAGCAACGGCCAGGTAGCGCGATCTCCTGGCCCTGCGGGTGCCGGTGCCCTCGATGCCGACCGTATGCACCCTCCCGTTCCGTCCACCACAAGCGGCTTCCTGCGTGCCGGGCACGGACACGGCACCCACGGCGTTCCCGACTGCAGACCTCGGTGCGTCACGTGACCCTCCAGCACCTCTCGGAGAGGCCCGACGGAGCCGGGCCCAGCCGCTCATCGGCACTCAGGACCAGCCGCGCACCGGCACCCCGCACCAACCGCGCACCGGCACCCCGCACCAGCCGCGCACCGGCACCCCGCACCAACCGCGCACCGGCACCCCGCACCAACCGCTCACCGGCACCAGCGGCTCATCGGCTCATCGGCACCCAGCGGCCCATCGGCACCCAGCGGCCCATCGGCACCCAGCACCAACGGCCCATCGGCACCCAGCACCAACGGCCCATCGGC
>JBFKGB010000156.1:0-7815 GCA_041633535.1 Euzebya sp.
CCGCAGCCGCTGCCACAGCCCGGTGTCACCGAGGGTCGTGGACCGCCGACCGAACACGTCAGCGACGGCGCGGAAATGGCGGACGTCCGGCATGTCGGGACGTTGTCGCCAGGCGGGCTCTGCACGCTCGGCCCGCACCAGCAGGACCTCGAACCCCTGCAGCTGGCCGGCGTGCTGGACCTCGGGCGCCCGGACCGTCCGCAGGTCGGCGGCGGCCAGGCTGCGCAGGGTGTGGGTCTCGGCCCGCACGAGGTCCGCCGACAGCGGGGTCGAGCCGACCTTCGCGAACCAGACCCCGCGACCCGATGCGTCGGCCAGGCGGACCACCGGCTTGGCGTGGGCCCTGGCGGGCATCAGGGGCAGCGCCAGATGGACGTCGGTCGTGTCCACCAGGCCCTCCAGCAGGGGCACCACGGAGCGGGCCAGGTCGTCCTCGGCCATCACGACGCTGACGCGCGCCCGCGGCAGCGCATCGTCGACCCCGGTCCGGATGCCGACCTGCTGTGCGACCAGCGGCAGCCGCCGCAGCAGGCCCGTGGCGTCGTCGCGGGGCTGCAGGGCGTCTGCGGCCGCCCTGCTGCCGCCGGTCCCGACCAGCCAGCGGGGGCGGCGTGCCGACGGGGCCACGATGAAGGTCCAGGTCCGGCCCCCTGCAGGGCCCGCCGGCGGCTGGGCGCTCCGGTGCGGGATCACGGTCGCGCCCGGCCACAGCACGTCGCGGAGGTGCTCGACCCGTGCGATGAGGTCCTGGGTGCTCATGCGGTCTCCGCCGCCCGGTCCCGCAGGCACAGGCCACCGAGGACCATCAGCAGGGGGATCTGTGCGGGCAGCAGCGAGTAGAACGGCGTCTGGACGATCCCGATGAAGATCGTGACGTGTGCCCAGAAGCGGAACGAGGTGGGGCTGCCACCCCGCGTGTGCCACAGCAGCAGCAGCAGGAAGCCCAGGAACAGGCCCAGCCCTGGCAGGCCGTGGCTGAACGCCACCAGCCAGGCCTGGCCGTGGGTGCCGACCGGCGGTGACCCGTCGTTGGCCCCCGCCAGCGGTCGGGGGCCGCCGTAGCCGATCAGGGGGGACGTCAGGATGCCCTCGGTGCTGGCCTGGTACAGCTTCAGACGGCCCGTGTCGCTGTGGCCGTCCTCCAGCCGGGCCCCCACGACCGACCCGACCGGTGTGACCGCGATCAGGATCCCGACGACCGCGATCACCATGAGGAGGTTCATCAGGACCTGCACGCGGCCGCGCAGCGCCAGCCGCGCGGCGCCGTACAGCAGCCCGACGGTCAGGCTGAGCCACAGGCCGCGGTTGGCCGACAGCAGGATCGGGACCATCCCGACGACCACCATCAGCCGGCCCAGGGTGCGGGACCGGCCGGGTCCCTGGCTCTGCAGCCAGAACAGGTACACGGGCGTCAGCAGCGCCGCGTAGGACCCCCACTCGTTGGTGTAGGTGAACGGGGCGTTCGGTCGGGGGAGCGGGTAGCCCAGGAACGTCTGGACCTGTGCCAGGCGGGGATGGACCAGCTGGTGGACGAACGGCGTGGAGCGCAGCGATCCGGGCAGCAGCAGCTCGGTCAGGCTGTGGAACGACAGGTCGGGGACGAACAGCGCGAGGACGCCGAAGAGCACGAGGCTGGTCCACAGTCCCGCGAGGGTGGCCACCAGCCGCTCCGTCGGCAGCTCGTCACGGGGGAGGTTGTAGGTGTAGACCAGCATGATCCCGCCGGCGGTGTACACCGCGGTCCTGAACGTGAACGCCACGGTGGCCCCGAAGTCGCCGGGCAGCTGTGTGGAGGACACCAGGACCCAGCAGACGAACAGGGCCCACAGGCCGATGCCCCGCGGCAGGCGGACCTGGGGTCTGCGCGTCAGCCACAGCGCCATCGGGACGGCCATGATCAGCCAGATGAAGGCGCCGACGCCCAACGCCCACCACAGCGGCAGCAGCCCGAACAGCCCGGTCAGCAGCGTCCCCCGGTGCAGCAGCCGCCTCTGCGCGGGCGCACCGGGCACCTCCCCCCGGGGACGGCCGGGCGCGACCGTGCTCATGTGTCCCTCGCCCGGGCGCGACGCAGCAGACCGTGGGCGAGCAGCAGTGGCCAGGTCAACGCGGTCACGACCGCCCGGTCACGGCGGGGCAGCCGGTCCCGCCACTCCTCGTCGATGCGCAGAGGGGTGCGGCCGGTCCTGAACCGCATGGGGTTGCCGCCAAGGCTGTGGGTCTGCGCCAGGTCGATGCCGTCGGGGGCCACCAGGTCGGCGGGGACGGTCCCGCCGATGGGGGCGACGATCGCGGACAGCATGCCGACGGGGTCGGTGACCACGTCCTCGTAGACGACCAGCCGGTGGCTCGTCGCCGAGGGACCGATGGCCTGCAGCGCCAGGTTGTAGACCAGGTACCGCACACCGATCGTGGCCGGCCGGTAGGTGTCCATCAGCGGCACGGGGTCAGTCGCCGCCGTCGCTGGCCGTCGGCCGCGGACCTTGGTCCAGGAGTAGGCGACGCCCCGAGGGTCGCGCACCAGATGGATCAGATGGGTCCTGACCTGGTCGCTCCGGGCCAGCAGCACCGCCGTGGAGATGTTCTTGGACGTGTCGACCGGGACGGCCCCCCCGCCGACCGCGGCCACCGCCTCGTAGAACCGCACCAGCATCTGCACGTAGCGGCGCGACCGACGGGTGTAGGACGGGCTCAGCCAGGGCAGCAGCATCAGCGGCACGAAGCGCAGACGGTCCACGGACCGCTGCAGGGCCAGGACGGCACGGGCCTCCTCGGGGTCCCAGCCACCGAAGGCCTTGTCACCGACGGCCTGCCAGAACCCGCAGGTCGAGAACGGCTCGCCGCAGCTGCAGCCCCGGTCCTGCAGCGGGCCGCCGTGCCACAGATGGCCCAGCTCGCCGACGTCGACACCCCCGGGCAGCGACCCGAGCATGCGTCCCAGGAGGGTGCTGCCCGACCGTCCGAGGCCCGCGACGAACAGGACGTCCGGTGCCGACCTGCCCTCAGACACCTCGTCCCATCCGATGGGCGAGGTTGATCACGTGCTGCGGCTTGAGCAGCCCGGCCGAGACCGCCAGGACGATGTAGGCCCTGCGTTCCCGGGGGTTCAGCCTGATCGTCTCCACAGCCAGCCGGCGCGCCGTGGCCAGGTCGCCCGACGAGGCGTGGGCGAAGGCCTTGCGACCCCGCAGCCGCGCCAGGCCGACGGGATCCGTCTCGAACTCGGGGAAGCGGTCGGTCAGGAAGTCGATCGTCCTGATCAGCGTCCGCCACCGGTCGGCGAAGAAGGACCCGGCGTGCCACCGCACACGCACCAACGGCTCGTCGACGACGGCGATGCCCGTGGCGCGCGCGGCGCGCAGCATCCAGTCGTAGTCCTCGCCGTAGCTGCCCGGGATCTCCTCGTCGACCAGTCCGACGGTGTCCGTCAGGGCCTCGCGCCGCGCGATCATCGTCGAGGGGTGGGCCTCGAAGACCCGCGACCGCAGCAGGTCGGCGAAGGTGATCACGTCCATGCCCGGCACCCGGGTGTTCACCGTGCCGTCGTAGTCGACCAGGATGCCGCTGACCACGACCGCGCAGTCCGGCGAGGACTCGTGTCGTGACAGCTGTCGCTCCAGCTTGTGGGGCATCCACTCGTCGTCGTCGTCGCAGAACGCGATCCAGTCCGCGGAGGTCGCCAGCACGCCGCTGTTGCGCGCCCCCGCCAGACCCGGTGTCCGCGTGTTGGTGATGACGGTCAACGGGTGGCCGGCGTACTCCTGCTGCAGTCCCGGGTCCGGCTCGCCCTGGTCGTAGACCACTATGGCCTCCACCTCGCCGCGGTAGGTCTGTGCGAACACGGCGTCGAGCGTGCGTCGCAGCAGGACGGGCCGGTCGCGGGTCGGGACCACGACGGCCACCGAGGGCCGTGTGACCGGCGCGGGGAGCGGTGTCGCCGGTGGCGGACCGGCGTCGGCCCGCAACGTGTAGCGGTACCGCGACATCAGCGGCGCGGTCATCGTGGTGACCACCCGTCGGTCAGCCGCCGGCAGGTCCTCCACCCAGCGGTCGTCACGTCGCAGACGGACCGCGCCCGTCTGGAAGCGCATCGGGTTGGCGTCCAGCACATGGTCGTGGGCGAACTCGATCTCGCGCTGCGCGAGGCCACCCACCCGGTGCAGCGGCGTGTCCCACGCGTGGCGGGCGATCCTGGTCAGGGTGGGGATGGGGTCGGCCACCAGGTCCTCGTAGCGCACACGCACCGAGGGGACGTCGAAGCGCGGGAGCGCGTGGGCCAGGCCGTTGTACAGGGACCACCGGCCGCCGGCGGCGGCAGCGCTGTACTCCGGCATGTCGTCGGCACCGCCGGTGCTGCTGCCCGCTCGCCGGGTCTGCTGCTGCCAGGAGTACGCCGACCCCCGGCTGTCCCGGACCAGGTGGACCGCACGGACGTCCAGCCCCTCGGTCCTGGCCAGCAGCATCCCGTGCGTGGGGATCTTGCTGGACTCCACCACGGCCGGGGCCCCCGACACCCGGGCGATCGCGGCGTAGAGCCGACGCAGGTGGTCACCGTAGTCGGCGATCCTGGCGGCATAGCGACGGTCCATCGAGGGTCGCGCGAGCTGTGCCAGGTGCCAGGGCCGGTCCAGCTCCAGCCGCATCCCCTGCAGCCGCTGTGCGTCCACCGCGTCCCAGCCGCCGAACGCCCGGGCGCCGACGGCGGACCAGAACGCGCAGTCGCCGAAGTCCTCGCCACAGCTGCACAGGCGGTTCTCGATGGGGCCGCGCTGCCAGATGTCCCGCAGCTCGCCGACGGCGCAGAAGGACAGGGTGGTCTGCAGCAGACGGTCCAGGAGCGTGCTGCCGCTGCGACCCCAGCCGCTGATGAACAGCACACGCGTGTCGGCCGTGGTCGCGTCCTCGTCGGGTCCGGCCAGGTCGAGGGGGTCCGTGTCACCGGTGACGATCGGGTCGACAGCGGTCATGCGCGGACCTCCCGCCGGGGGGTGTAGCCGTAGCGCACCAGCAGTGGTGCGGTCAGGGTGGTGACCATTCGTCGATGTGTCGGGTTCATCTCGGTGCGCCATTCGTCGTCCTCGTCGAGGGTGATCTCGCCGCGCCGGAACCGCATGGGGTTGCCCCCGACGTTGTGGTTGTCCTCCAGCCGGGCGGTGCTGCCGTCCAGGAACGGCAGCGGGGTGTCGGCGTCGCCGGTCAGGGCGAGGATCCGCCGCAGCTGGGTCTCGGGGGACGCCACGACGTCCTCGTAGCGCACCAGCACGCTGGGGACCCGGTGCGCCAGCCCGTGCAGCAGGGGGTTGTAGGACATGTACTGGGCCGCGATGCGCTGCGGGGGCCACCTCGTCATGTAGGACTCGCCGTTGGTCGACTCGGGACGGCGGACCGTCCGCGACCACGAGTGGGCGATGCCCCGGCTGTCACGTACGAGGTGGACCAGCCGCACGTCGACGGACTCGACGTGCCGCAGCAGGAAGGCCGTGCTGGGGTGCTTGGTGGAGTCGACGAGGACGCGGGCGCCCGTCACCTCCTGCACCGCGCTGTACAGACGGCTCAGCACCGAGGTGTAGGTGGTCAGCTCGGCCGCCCACGCGCTGCCGTCGCCCCCTCGCAGCAGCAGCTGGGGGACGTGGCGGTGACGGTCCACGGCGTGCTGCAGCGACAGCATCTCCTGTGCGTCGACGGCGTCCCATCCACCGAACGCGACCTGACCCACCCTGGTCCACACCGGGCACTCGTCGAAGGGGACGCCACAGCCGCACCGCTCGTTGTCCACGAGCCCGCGCTGCCACAGGTGGACCAGCTCGCCGAAGGCGAAGTAGCCGTCGACGGCGCCGAGCAGCCGGTCCAGCAGCGTGCTGCCGCTGCGACCGAGACCGCCCACGAACAGGAGCGTGATGGGTGCGGTCATGGACGGTGCCCTCCGGCAGCGCGCTCACGTCTTCTGCTGCGGTGTCCGACCAGCTGCTCGATCAGGCGGCCGTACTCCTGCACGACCTCCGGAGCGGCCCCGCGGCCGGCCTCGACGAGGAACGACGACGGTTCGCTGAGCGCCCTGTCGATCCGTGACCACAGGTCCTCGCGCGACGTCGCGAGGCTGATCTCCCCACGCTCGGCCAGCATGCGGGTGTGTCGCTGCTGGTGGTCGTCGACGTGCTCGCCCAGACCAGGGTCACGGGCCACGACGATGGGCAGGTGGCCCGCCCGGCGCACCTCCATCATGGTCGCCGCCCCACCGTGACAGACGATCACACGTGCCGAGGCCAGCAGTGCGGCCATCGTCTCGAACGGCAGGTAGTCCACCGACGCCACGTCCGGGGGTGCAGGTGCCGCGGTCCCGGTCTGCACCATGACCGACACGTCGGGGTGTGCCCGGACCCAGGGGCTGATCCAGTCGACCATCCGGTCGAAGGGGTGGTGGTCGGTGCCGACCGCGACCAGCAGGTCGACCGGGTCGGCCGGTGTCGCCGTCACAGCAGCGGCCCCACGAGACGGCCTTCGGGGTACATCGTCATCTGCTCCTCCCACTGCAGCAGCAGCAGGTCGGTGAAGGGCCGCAGCAGGACCCCGGTCATGGACCGGGAGTCGATCCGGTCGTAGGTCTCGATGAAGCAGGTCCGGATCCGCAGGAGCCGTGCGGCGACGAAGAAGGGCACCGCGACGCCGGCGCCCGTGGACACCACGACGTCAGGGCGCTCGCGTCGGAGGGTCCGCAGCGCGAGGACCAGGTTGCGCAGCAGGTTGGGCACGTGGCGGGTGGTGGGGTGGTGTGCCCACACGACGTGCTCGTCGGCCAGCAGGCTGCGGGCATCGGCCTTGTCGTGGGTCACCCAGGTGCGGCGGTGCTGGTCCCACCAGGGAGCCAGCGCCCAGAGCTGCGTGAGGTGGCCGCCGGTCGAGCTGACCAGCATGACGTGCAGCTGCGGTGCGTCGCGATCGTCCATGTCCCAGGGCGGAACCTACACAACTGACGCTGCGTTCATCAAGGGTGAATCGTCTGTCCGATCACGTCACCGTGCGAAGTGTGGATGCTGGGCGAGGTCCTGCCACGCCTGCAGCGCTGCGGGGGAGGAGTCCAGCCACCAGGGGTGGACGCTGTCGGAGTCGAAGTACACGAACGCCCGGACCAGCGGCAGGTCGGTGCGCAGGTCCTCGCCCACCGCGCGCAGCCACGCCGGCTTGTCGCCCGGTCCGGCCTCCTGCACCCCCGTCTCGCCGATCATGAGCGGGCGCGTCCCGTGCGCCTGCCCCCAGCGGTGGAACGCCGCGAATATCTCCGAGACCGGGCGGAACCGTGCGCCCGGGACCCCCGGCGCCCAGCTGTAGCCGTCAGCGCACACCCAGTCGACGTGGTCGTCGCCCGGGTAGAAGGACTCGGCGGTGCCGTCCTCGAACGCCGAGGCGTTGGGGCACCAGACCCACACGGCGTTGTGCGCACCCTGCGCCCGGAACAGGTCCACGACGTGTCGCCACGCCGCCACGAACGTCTGGGGCGTGCCGACGATGTCGGCGCTCGCTGCGCCGTCCATCTCGCGGTGGAAGCGCAGGAACACCTCGTGACCCAGCGCGGCGACCGCGGTCGCCCTGGCCGCCAGCATCGGGTCCCAGCGTCCGGCCAGGACCTCTGTCGTGTCCCCGCCCGCCCACGAGATCATCGGGATGCGGCCCTCCGCGAGGTGCCATGTCTCGAGCCATGTGGGGAACGTCGCCTCGAAGGCGTGGAAGGTGTGGCCGATGTCCATGCGACGGCCGGCCGCCGTCTCCATCCGTGCCCAGCGCTGACGGTGGCTGGCTGGCAGCCAGTCACCCGTCCGG
>JBFKGB010000157.1:0-7809 GCA_041633535.1 Euzebya sp.
CCGGGCAGCAGCAGCTCGACCTCCACACCCCGGTCGGCGGCCTCGCACAGTAGCGTCAGCATGCGCTCGCCCGGGGCGAAGTAGGCGGTGGTCAGCCGGATGCTTCGGGTGGCGCTGCGCAGAAGGGCGTCCATGGCCATGCCGATGTCGTGCCAGAACGGGCCGGAGGACCCGCACAGCACCAGCACGTCGCTGTCGCCGCAGTCCTCCAGGTCGGGGAAGCGGTCGTCGGGGCAGACCGACGGGTGGCCGCACTCGACCCAGTGCTCGACGAACGACGCGGTCATCTGCCGGACGGCCGGGCCGGTGACGCGGAAGTGGGTGTCGCGCCACTCGTCGGGGTTGCGGGCGTCGCCCTCCCACTCCTCGGCGATCCCGACGCCACCCGTCAGGCCGACGGACTCGTCGCAGATCAGCACCTTGCGGTGGGTGCGGTGGTGCATGCGGGAGGGACGGTCCGTGGCGGTGCGGAACCGCTCGACCTCGCAGCCCGCGTCCTCCATCTGCTCGATCAGGGCGTCGTCCATCGCCATCGACCCGACGGCGTCCAGGATCACCCGCACCCGCAGGCCCGATCGCGCCCGGTCGGCGAGCGCCGCGGCCATCCGCCGCGCGATGTCGCCCTCCCAGTACACGTAGGTCAGCAGGTCGATGGTGTGCTCGGCCGCCTGGATCGACTCCAGCATGGCGGGGAAGATCTCGTCGCCGTTGCGGAACACCTCGATCCGGTTGCCGCTGCACACCGACCCGCCGGTGACACCTTCCAGCACTGCTTCAGCCCGCTCCATGGTGTCCCTCTATCCGCGTGTCACCCGTGCGACACGCCTTGTCGTGATCGCCTCAGGCGGTGCCGCCGCCGGCCAGCTGGATGCCCAGCAGCAGGAAGGCGAGGCCCAGCAGCACCATCCACGGTGCCAGCGACCGCGTCAACGAGATCGACTCGGCCGTGCCGACGATCTCCTTGCGCTTCTGCATCGCCATGCGCACGACCTCCTCGACCCCCTCGCCCGCGGTCATCTGGATGTTCGGTGCGCCGTTGACCTTCAGGGTCGGGTTCACGCGCCACCAGGTCGAGTCGGGCATCAGCACCGCCTCGACGTCCTTCCAGTCGATGTCGCGTGCCGGACCGATCCCCTGCTTCTCGTTCAGGCCGCGGGGTGTGATCTCCAGGCGCCACCCCCACTCGCGGGCGGTCTGCAGGGCGATGATCGCGGGGTAGGCCAGGACCCCGAAGTCGGACAGGTCGGCGCTGGTCGCGGCCCAGGCCACGATGACGGCGAGGGTGGCGGCCGAGGCCAGGCGGATGGGCTGCGGGCGGGTCAGGACGAGGGGCTGCATGGTGGCGCCGATCCTGCCCCCTCCAGGTGTCCACCGCCAAGCGGACCTGCGGCATCTACCCTGCCGGCATGACGACGGTAGGAGTCCTGGCCCTTCAGGGAGACGTGGCCGAGCACGTCCGGATGCTGTCGCGCCTGGGTGCCGACGCGGTCGAGGTGCGCCATGCCGCGCAGCTGGCCGACCTCGACGGCCTGGTGATCCCCGGTGGGGAGTCCACGACCATCGGGAAGCTGCTGGTCCTGTTCGACCTGATGGCGCCGCTGCGGGCCGCGATCGCCGACGGGCTGGGTGTGTTCGGCACGTGCGCGGGCGCGATCCTGCTGGCCGACGAGGCCATGCACCACGACGGCACACCGGCCGAGCAGCCGCTGCTGCAGGTCATGGACACCACCGTCCGCCGCAACGCCTTCGGGCGGCAGGTCGACAGCTTCGAGGCCGACCTGCAGGTCGCCGGGATCGACGGTCCGACGATGAAGGCCGTGTTCATCCGCGCCCCCGCGATCGAGCGTGTCGGCGAGGGGGTCGAGATCCTCGCGACGGCGGGCGATACCATCGTCGTCTGCCGGCAGGGCCGTCTGCTCGCGAGCTCCTTCCACCCGGAGCTCACCGACGACCCGCGGCTGCACGAGATGTTCATCGAGATGGTCAGGTAGGGCACATGTCCGGTCACAGCAAATGGGCGACGATCAAGCGCAAGAAGGGCGCCAACGACGCCAAGCGCGGCAAGCTCTTCGCACGTCTGATCAAGGCGATCGAGGCGGCGGCACGTGACGGGGGCGCCGACCCCGACATGAACCCGACCCTCGCCACGATGGTGCAGAAGGCCAAGGACGCCTCGGTCCCCAAGGACAACATCGAGCGCGCCCTGGCCCGTGCCGCGGGCAAGGAGGGCGGCGGCGCCGACTGGGAGACGATCTACTACGAGGGCTACGCCCCCGGTGGTGTCGCCGTCTACGTGCAGTGCCTGACCGACAACCGCAACCGGGCGGCCGCCGACGTGCGGACCGCGTTCTCCAAGAACGGCGGGTCCCTGGCCGAGCCGGGCGCCGTCAACTACATGTTCAGCCGCACCGGGGTCATCACGGTGTCCAAGGACGGTGTCGAGGAGGACGACCTGCTGCTCGCGGGTCTGGAGGCCGGCATCGAGGACGTCAGCGACGACGGCGAGCAGTTCACCGTGACCTGCCAGCCCGAGGACGTCACCGGTCTGCGCAAGGCGCTGACCGACGCCGGTCTGCCGGTCACCTCCTCCGACACCACGATGCTGCCGTCGGTGTCGGTCCCGATCACCGACGAGGAGTCGGCAAAGAAGGTGCTGCGGATCATCGACGCCCTCGAGGACGCCGACGACGTGCAGGAGATCTACGCCAACTACGACATCTCCGACGACGTGATGGAGGCCGTGGCCTAGAGGATGGAGGGACGGGCGGACGACAGCGTGGCGGCAACGGGGGAGGGCGGGGCGGACCACGACGGTCCGGACCGGCGCCGCGCCCTGGAACGCCGGTCAGGCGTGGTCCTGGACCACGTACGCCGCTTCGCCGAGACCCTGCCGGTCCCCTTCACCGCCACCACCGACGACGGCTACTCGTTGGTCGTCAACCAGGCCTACTGCGACCTGGTCGGGGTCGCCCGTGACGCCGTGGGCCGGCGTTCCATGGAGGACGCCGTCCACCCTGGCGACGTGGCCGCGAGCACCGCGGCGGTGCTGAAGGCCGACCCCGACGAGCCCGACGAGATCGAGGTCCGGCTGCGCCACGCACAGGGCCACTACCTGCGGGCCGTCTGGCGGCTGCGTCGGGACCCGGCCAGCGGCCTGGTGTTCGCCGTCGTGCTCGACGTCTCCGACGAGCGACAGGTCGCCGAGCGGTTGCACCACGAGTCCCGCCACGACTCCCTGACCGGGGCCGCCAACCGTCTGCTGGTCATGACGACGTTGACCGGGTGGCTCCGCGAGGCCGCGGCGGCGGGGCACGAGGTCGGCGTCGCCCTGGTCGACATGGACCGCTTCAAGACGGTCAACGACCAGCACGGCCACCGGGTCGGTGACCTGCTGCTGGTCGAGACGGCCCGCCGCCTGCAGGCCGCGGCCCCCGACGGGTCCCTGGTCGGTCGGATGGGTGGTGACGAGTTCATCGTGGTCGTGCCCCGGCTGGACGCCGCGGACATGCCGGACCTGGCAGCCAGGCTGATGGCGGTCCAGGGCGACACGGGCCTGCGGGGCCAGACGGTGCAGCTGCGCGCCAGCATCGGGATCAGCACGGGCAGCGGCGCTGCCGAGCAGCTGCTGCACCAGGCCGACGTCGCCGCCTACGTGGCGAAGCAGGCCGGCGGCGGGGGCTGGGCGCCCTACGACGAGGCGGTGCGACGTGACGACGAGGCGGCACAGCTGCGCGACCGGCTGGTGATCGCCGCGGCCGAGGCGGACCGCATCGGCGTGGTCTTCCGGCCGATCCGACACCTGGCGACGGACCGGCTGGAGGGGCTGGAGGCGACCGCCGTCCTGGACAGCCCGGGCGGGGAGTCCCTGCAGGGCCCCCAGGTCGTGGAGGCCGCCCTGCGTCTGGGCCTGGACCAGGTCCTGCCGGACGTCCGCCGCCGCGCGGTGCAGCAGATCGTCGCCAGCGGTGTGCAGGTGCCGCTGCACCTGGACCTGACCGCCCGCGACCTAGCCGACCCCGACCGGCTGCAGCGGCTGGTGGACGCCGTCGAGGACCACGGTCTGCCGGCCGACCGGCTGGTCCTGGAGGTCCGCGAGGACATCCTGCTGCTGGACGTCGACGGCGCGGTCGCCCAGCTGCTGGCCGCCCGACGTCGTGGGTGCCGTGTGGCCATCGACGGGTTCGGCATCGGCTCCTCCTCGCTGCGGCAGCTGGCGGTCCTGCCGCTGGACCTGCTGAAGATCGACGGCGCCTTCGTGACCGAGGCCCAGCGGACCACCAACGCCCGCACGATCATCGCGGGGCTCCTGTCCATGGCGCCGTCGCTGGGCGTGACGGTGGTGATGGACGGCATCGACACCGCCGCGGACCTGGCGCTCGCGCGACGGCTGGGCGTGACCCTGGTCCAGGGCGGCCAGGTCGGGGCGGCCCTGTCGGCGGCGGACCTGACCGCCTGACGGACGGGCCTGGTGCCGTGGCCTGCGCCCGGCTGCTACCGTCCGGACACATGTTCGGACAGAAGGTGCGCATCACCGGGGTCGACCCGGGCCTGTCACGCTGCGGCGTCGGCACCGTCGAGGGGTCGGGGTCCGGCGGGGTGATGGTGCGCGCCGACGTCGTGCGGACCACCGCCGACACGGCCCACGGCGACCGTCTGGCGGCGATCCACGACGCCATCCGGGACGCCGTGTCCGTCGACCGCCCGGTCGCGCTGGCGGTCGAGCGCATCTTCATCAACAACCAGAAGACCACCGGCCTGGGTGCGGTCCAGGTCGTCGGCCTGGTGCACCTGGTCGGGGCCGTCTGCGGGCTGCCGGTCGTGGAGTACACGCCGTCGCAGGTCAAGGCCGCCGTCACCGGGGTGGGTGACGCCGACAAGGACCAGGTCGGCTTCATGGTCGCCCGCATGCTGGGGCTGGACGCCATCCCCAAGCCGGCCGACCGTGCCGATGCGCTGGCGGTGGCGCTGTGCCACCTGTCCCAGCCCTCCTACGCGGCACCGGTCCCCCGGCGTCGGTCCAGCCGCGGTGGCGCCGACCCGCTGGCCGGGCTGCCCCCACGGCTGGCCGCCGCGATGGCCCAGGCCGGGCCGGGGCTGGCCGCGGTCCGGCCGCGGTCCGACGGGGGCGCACGGTGATCGCGCTGCTGCGCGGACAGGTCGCCCACCTGACCCCGGGTGAGGTCGTGCTGGACGTCAACGGCGTCGGCTACCGGGTGCGCGTGCCCACCGGTGCCCGTCTGGCGGGCCTGGGGGCTGACCTGACCCTCCACACCCACCTGGCTGTCCGCGAGGACGCCATGGACCTGTACGGGTTCGTCGCCGTCGCCGACCGGGACCTGTTCACCACGATGCTGTCGGTGTCGGGCATCGGCCCCAAGATCGCGCTTGCGGCCGTGGACACCCTGGGCGCCGAGGGGGTCCGCCGCGCCGTCGTCGCCGACGACGTCACCGCGCTGACGGCCATCCCCGGGGTCGGCAAGAAGGGTGCGCAGCGGCTGGTGCTCGAGCTGCGCAGCAAGCTTGGGGCGCTGCCGGTGGGTGCCACGAGCGGCGGCCCGACCCCCGCCGACACCGCCGGTGACCCGCGCAGCGAGGCCCGGATGGCGCTGTCGTCGCTGGGCTACGGCGCCGTCGAGGTCGAGCAGGCCCTGTCGGGCATGGACGTCGACCCGACCACCACGACCGAGCAGCTGATCCGTCTGGCCCTGCGCCGCCTGGCGACATGAGGGGCTGCGCGTGATGGACGACTGGGGCGAGCCGCTGCTGGACCCCTCCGCCGAGCCGGAGGAGGTCGACCTTGAGACCTCGCTGCGCCCCCGGCGGCTGGACGAGTTCGTCGGCCAGGACCGCATCAAGGACCAGCTGGGCCTGATCCTGACGGGCGCGCAGCGGCGGGGTGCCGCGGCGGACCACCTGCTGTTCAGCGGACCGCCCGGGCTGGGCAAGACCTCGCTGGCCCACATCATCGCCGCCGAGATGGACGCAGCGCTGCGCGCCACCTCCGGACCGGCGCTGGAACGGCCCGGGGACCTCGCGGCCATCCTGACCAACCTCGAGAAGGGCGACGTGCTCTTCCTCGACGAGATCCACCGGCTGCCCCGCGCGGTCGAGGAGATCCTGTACCCGGCGATGGAGGACTTCGTCCTGGACATCGTCGTCGGCAAGGGCCCGGCCGCCAAGGCCTTCCGGCTGCCGCTGCCCCCGTTCACCCTGGTCGCCGCGACCACCAGGACCGGCCTGCTGACCGGTCCGCTGCGTGACCGCTTCGGCTTCGCCACACGTCTTGAGTACTACGAGCCCGAGCACCTGCAGCTCATCGTCAGCCGCTCCGCCGGCCTGCTGGGCGTCCCGCTGGACGACGAGGGGTCCCTGGAGATCGCCCGCCGCAGCCGTGGAACACCACGGATCGCCAACCGGCTGCTGAAGCGCGTCCGCGACTTCGCCGAGGTCCGTGGCGACGGCACGGTGGACCGCACGACCGCCGCGGCCGCCCTCGAGATGTTCGAGGTCGACCACGCCGGCCTGGACAAGCTGGACCGCATGGTCCTGGGCCGGCTGTGTCGCGACTTCGGCGGCGGACCGGTCGGTCTGGGCACCCTGGCGGTCGCGGTGGGGGAGCAGACCGAGACCGTCGAGGACGTCGTCGAGCCGTTCCTGATCCAGATGGGGATGCTGGCCCGCACGCCCCGGGGACGGGTCGCCACGGCCGCGGCCTTCGCCCACCTCGACATGCCCTTCACACCCGACACCGCCGGTGGCATCGGCACCCGCAGCCTGTTCGACCAGCCCGACGACCCCACGTAGGCCGGGACTGTCCGTCGGGAGGATGGGGCCCTGCGGCCCACAGGTGCTATCGTCGCGGACCCCGGTCGTGTCACGTCCGGGGTCCGGCGTGCCACAGGACTGCAGTGCCCGCCGTCGACCCTGCCGCCCTACCCTCGGGTCCTCACCATGCTCTCATCCCTCTCCCTCGTGCTGGCCTCCAACGGCGCCGAGACCACCGCCAACCCGATCGGCGCGCTGCTGCCGTTCCTGCTGATCGGTGTCGTCTTCTACCTGCTGATCATCCGGCCGCAGAAGAAGCGGCAGGCCGAGCAGCAGTCGATGATCCGCAGCCTCGGCGTCGGCGACGCCGTGGTCAGCATCGGCGGCATCCACGGTGAGATCGTCGGCATGACCGACGACACCATCCAGCTGATGGTCGCCGACGGCGTCATCATGACGATGGCCCGCAACGCCATCTCGCGCCCCCAGAGCACCGGCCCCGACCCGCTGGCCGAGGACGACGACCTGTTCGAGGACGACCTCGACGACGAGCTGGACAGCGACATCGACGACGAGCTGGGCCGCCGCGACACGGACGACCAGTAGGTCCTGCGTGTCCGACGACCCCTTCGGCGCCGAGCTGCTGCCCAGCGTCCCCCTCGGTGGACGCGGTAGCGACGACGGCTCGCACACGCCCGAGCCCGTCGCGGGCCGGGCGCCCATCCCGCTGCTGGACGCGGTGCGCGAGCACGCCGAGGCCGGGCTGGAGGACGCGCTGCGGCTGCTCATCCCGCGCTTCGCGCAGGCAGCCTGACCGGTCGCCGCACCGCACGCTCGCCGCGGGCCTAGTGCACCATCAGCACCGGCAGCCGGGCCTCGCGCAGCAGGTACCGGGTGACGCCGCCGAGGAACATCTCCTGCACGCGGGTGCGGCTGTAGGCCCCGACCACCAGCAGCCCGGCTCCGAGCTCGGCGCACTGCGCGAGGATGGTCTCGCCGACTCGTCCTTCGCGCATCTCCACCACCCGTGTCCCGGCCGTCACG
>JBFKGB010000158.1:0-7800 GCA_041633535.1 Euzebya sp.
CTCTGGGCGGAGGGGTGGGACGCCCACTGGGCGGGGTTCGGCCGCCAGAGCCCACAAACCCCACCCACTGCTGGCGGAGGAGTGGGAGTCAGGCCGCGCGGCGGTGGATGCTCACGGCGTAGGTGCCGCCGGCGTAGGGGTCGCCATCCCAGGTGGCCAGGCGGCGGTGCAGGGTCAGGCCGGCCTCGGCGCACCAGGCGTCGTAGTCGGCCAGGTCCAGGTCGATGCCGCTGGGGCCCTCGCGCAGCGCGAAGCCGGCGACCAGCAGGCCCCCCGGCAGCAGGTGGGCGGCCAGCCGGTGCACGACGAGGGACTCGGTGCCCGGCGTCAGGAACACCATGACGTTCCCGGCGGCCACGACCACGCTGAACCTCTGGTCGAGGTCGAGGCTGGAAAGATCTCCCTGCAGCCAGCTGACCTGCGACGACAGGCCGCGGGCGACGTCCAGCATGCTGGGGTCGAGGTCGACGCCGGTCACGTCGTGCCCGCGTGCGGCGAGCTCGACGGCGACCCGGCCGGTCCCGCAGCCGGCGTCCAGGACACGCAGCGGGCCGGGTGGGGCGACGGTCTCGACCAGGTCGGCCTCGCCGTGCAGGTAGTCGCCCTCAGCGGCGCGCGCCTGCAGGCGCTGCTGGTAGGCGGTGCCGCGCCCCTCCCCCGCCGAGGCCAGCCACGGGTTGTCCGTGCTCACTCGGTCGTGGTGTCCAGCAGCCCGCGCTCGCGCGCGATCGCGGCCAGGACGCCGTTGACGAACCGCGGGGAGGAGTCCGTCGACAGGTGCTTGGCCAGCTCGACGGCCTCGTCGATGGCGACCTTCGGCGGGACGTCGTCGACCAGCAGCAGCTCGGCCACGCCCAGGCGCAGCACGTTGCGGTCCACGGCGGGCATCCGCTCGACCGACCAGCCGTCGGCACGCTCGCCGATGACCTCGTCGATGGTGGCGCGGTGCACGGTCACCAGCTCGACGAGCATGCGGGTGAACTCGTCGACCCAGCCCTCGGCGTCCATCAGGCTGCCGGCCTCGGCCTCGCGGACGTCGGCGGCGAACAGCAGCTCCAGCGCCCGGGTCCGCGCCTCGCGGCGGGTCAGGCGACCAGCGGCGTCGCCGCTGGTCACCGTGCTGTCGGTGTCGTCGGCGCTCACGCCCGAGAGATGTACTCGCCGGAGCGCGTGTCGACCTTGATGGTCTCGCCGATGTTGAGGAACAGCGGGACCTGGACCTCGGCACCGGTTTCGAGCGTCGCGGGCTTGGAGGCGCCGCTGACCGTGTTGCCGGCCATGCCGGGCTCGGTCTCGGTGATCTCGAGCTCGACGTTGGCGGGGAGGGTGTAGTCGATGACCTCGCCCTCGTGGAAGGTCAGCTCGATGATGTCGGACTCCTTCGTCCACTTCATCGCATCGCCCAGGACCGCAGGAGCGACGTAGGTCTGCTCGTAGGTCTCGGTGTCCATGAACACGTACTGCTCGCCGTCCTGGTACAGGTACTGCAGCTCGGTGCGGGTGACGATCGCCTGCTCCAGCTCCTCGCCGGCGCGGAAGGTGCGGTCGACGTTCTTGCCGTCCGGGACGCTCTTCAGCGTCGTGCGGACGAACGCGCCGCCCTTGCCGGGCTTGACGTGCTGGAAGTAGTCGATCTTCCACAGCTTGCCGTCGATCTTGACGGTCATGCCGTTCTTCAGGTTGTTGGTGGAGACCATGGCTGTTCCCTCGGGTCGGGTGGTGTCAGAGCGTGATGAGCTGCCGCGGGGCGGTGGTCAGGCGTTCAGCGTCGGTGTCGCCGACCAGCACGACGTCCTCGATGCGGACCCCGCCGAGGCCGGGTACGTAGACACCGGGCTCGACCGTGACGGTCATTCGGCCCTGGAGTGTACCGGGCGAGCTGGAGGCGAGGAACGGGGTCTCATGGATCAGCAGTCCAACCCCGTGGCCGGTCCCGTGCGTGAAGTGCGCACCGTGCCCTGCCCGGGTGATGACCTCGCGGCACGCCCGGTCGACGTCGCTGGTGGCGGTGCCGGCCCTGGCCACCTCGACCCCGGCCTGCTGGGCGGCGTGGACCAGCTCGTGCAGCTCGACCAGCGCAGCGGCGGGGCTGCCCAGCGCGACCGTGCGGGTCATGTCGGCGTGGTAGCCCTCGACCAGCGCGCCGAAGTCCATCGTCACCAGGTCGCCGTCGGCCAGGACGCGGTCGCCGGTGTCGTGGTGGGGCCGCGAGCCGTTGGGGCCGCTGGCCACGATCGGGGCGAACGCGTGCCCCTCCGCACCCATGTCGACCATCACGTCACCCAGCCGCCGGGCCACCTGGGACTCGGTCAGACCGGGCAGCAGCCAGCCCAGGGCGTCGTGGAAGGCGTCGGTGGTGATCGTGCAGGCCCGGCGCAGCAGGGCGATCTCGGCGTCGTCCTTGGTCTGGCGCAGCGTCGCGACCAGCCCGGTCGTCGGCTGCAGCCCGAACCCGCTGTCGAGGTCCTGCAGGGTGCGGACGGCTGCCCAGGTCAGGTGGTCGGCCTCGACAGCCAGGTCCCGCGAGGGGTCGTGCCGCTCGGGCAGCCAGCCCCAGGTGCGGTCCTCGATGACGGTCCAGCCGGGCGCCTCGTCGGCGGCACGCTCGACGTAGCGGCCGTCGGTGACCAGCACCGGCTCGTCGTCCAGCGGGAGGTACACCGTCCCGGCCGAGCCGTGGAAGCCCGACAGCCAGCGGATGTTGGCCGGGTCGGTGACCAGCAGCGCCCCGACGTCGGCCCCGGCCATGGCGTCCCTGAGCCGCTGCAGCCGGTTCATCGCCCCTCCCCTCTACGGCACGATCGGGGCCCAACTCGTGCGGAGGCGAGGAAGGCCCCGATCGCGACACTGGGTGCCGCGGCGTCGACCGGCGCGCGGCGGGTCATGCCATGGACCGCAGGACGTCGTCGACGATGCCGCGGCGGGGCTCGTCCACCAGCAGGGCCTCACCTGGGCGGGGGGACAGCACGAACCGCACCCCGTCGCGGGCCTTCTTGTCGCGGGACATGACGTCCCACACCTCACGCGGGTCCAGCCGCAGGCCGCGGGTCGGCAGGCCCAGCCCGTCGAGGACCGCGACGGTGCGGTCGGCCAGACCCGGGTCCGACACGCCCATCCGTTCGCCCAGCCGGGCGGCGAAGACCATGCCCAGGCCGACGGCCTCACCGTGACGGTAGGTGTCGTAGCTGGTCAGCGACTCGATGGCATGGCCCAGGGTGTGGCCGTAGTTCAACAGCGCCCGACGGCCGTCCTCGCGCTCGTCCTCCGACACGATCGCGGCCTTGACGGCCGAGCCGCGCCGCACGATGTCGGCCAGGACCTCCACGTCCCCGGCGGTCGCCGAGCCGGGTCGGGTCTCCAGCAGCTCGAGCACCACAGGGTCGGCGATGAAGCCGTACTTGGCGACCTCGCCCAGCCCGGCGCGGCGCTCACGGCTGGGCAGCGTCGACAGCGTCGCGACGTCAGAGACCACCGCGAGCGGCTGGTGGAACGCCCCGACCAGGTTCTTGCCCTGCGACAGGTTGATGCCGGTCTTGCCGCCGATGGCGGAGTCCACCTGCGCCAGCAGGGTCGTGGGGATCTGCACCAGCGCCACGCCCCGGTGCCAGGTGGCGGCCGCGAAGCCGGCCAGGTCGCCGACCACCCCTCCCCCCAGGGCGATCACGACGTCGTCGCGCAGCAGCGGGATGCTGGCGAACCGCTGCCACAGCGCACCCAGGGTGTCGGTGGACTTGGCCTGCTCGCCGTCGGGGACGCGGACGGTGCGGACCTGCAGACCGGCACGCTCGACAGCGGCCTGCACGACCTCGCCGTAGTGGTCCCACACCACCCCGTTGGTGACGACGACGGCGGTGCGGGCGTGGGCCGGCCAGGGCACCAGCGTGTCCAGGCTGCCCAGCAGGTCCGCGCCGACGTGGATGGCGTAGCTGCGCCTGCCCAGCGACACGTCGATGGTCGTGGTGGTCACTGTCGTTCCTCTCGTGCCAGGAGTCCCGGCTGGTTGCCCGCCCAGATGACGATCGCGTCAGCGAGGACCTCGACGGGGCGGCCCTCGGTCTGCAGGGTGGTGGTCGCGGCGCGCTGGTAGGCGTCGTGCCGTTCGGCGCGCAGCCGCTCGATGGTGGTGCTCAGCTCTGCAGGATCACCCAGCAGCGGGCGGTTGCCGCGGTGGGCGGACCGGGTCAGGTGCATGACCAGGGCCGAGGTGGGGGCGTCCAGCCAGATCAGGTCCCCGGTGCCGCGCAGCAGCGTGACGCTGGCCGGATCCAGCACGGCCCCGCCGCCCACGGCGATGACCTGCCCGCGGATCGCCGACACCCGGCGGACGGCGGCGGCCTCGAGCTCGCGGAAGTGGCGCTCGCCCTCGGTGGCGAAGATCTCGGCGATCGTGCGGCCGGCGTCGGCCTCGACGATCGCGTCGGTGTCGACGAACGGGCGGTCAAGACGACGGGCGACCAGACGGCCCACGGTGCTCTTGCCGGCGCCCATCAGGCCGATCAGGACGATGTTGCGACCGGGGGTGATGACCGACGTCATCGGCGCGCGCCCACTAGCGGTCCAGCGGCACGTTCAGGTCCCCCTCGGGGGTGCGGTAGTCGCTGCCCGTCACCGGGTCACCCTGGTAGGTGCCGTCGCTGTAGGGCCCCCGGGCACGGTCGACGCCGGCGAGGTAGTGCTGCAGGTTGCGCTGCACCTCCGCGACGGAGTCACCGCCGGTCTTCTCGAGCACCGCGTCGGCAAGGACCAGGGCGACGACGGCCTCGCAGACCACCCCGGCCCGCGGGACGGCGCAGACGTCGGATCGCTGGGTGATGGCCGTCGCCTCACCGCCGGTGGCGGTGTCGACGGTGGCGAGGGGACGCATGAGGGATGAGAGGGGCTTCATCGCCGCCTGGACGCGCAGGACCTCACCGGTGGTCATGCCACCCTCCAGGCCGCCGGCACGGTGGGTGCGGCGCACGAAGCGGCCCTCGCCGGCCGGCATGATCTCGTCGTGTGCTTCGGAGCCCGGCACCTCGGCCGAGCCGAACCCGTCGCCGATGCCGACGCCCTTGAACGCCTGCACCGACATCAGGGCGGCGGCCAGCCGCGTGTCCAGCTTGCGGTCCCAGTGCACGTGGGAGCCCAGGCCCGGCGGCAGGCCGTGGACGACGACCTCGATGACGCCACCGAGGGTGTCGCGGTCGGCCTTCGCCTGCTCGATGCGCTCCTGCATCGCCGCGGAGGTCTCGGCGTCGGCGCAGCGGACCGGGTCGGCGTCGATGGCGTCCAGGTCCTGCGGCTGCGGCAGGGGGCGGCTGGCCGGCACGGCCACGTCGCCGATCCGGGTGACGTGGGAGAGGACGGTGACGCCCACGGTGGCCAGCAGCTGCTTGGCGAACCAGCCCAGGGCGACACGGGTGGCGGTCTCGCGGGCCGACGCGCGCTCCAGCACGTTGCGGGCGTCGTCGAAGTCGTACTTCTGCATGCCCACGAGGTCGGCATGGCCCGGCCGCGGACGGGTGAGGGCGACCCCTCTGCCCGTCTGCTGCAGCGCCTCGGCGTCCTCGGGCGCGGCGATGCCCATCGCCTCGGTCCACTTGGGCCACTCGGTGTTGTGGATGACCAGCCCGACGGGTGAGCCCAGGGTCAGGCCGTGGCGGACCCCGCCCATGATCTCGGTCCGGTCGACCTCGAAGTTCATGCGGGGTGAGCGGCCGTAGCCCAGGCGACGGCGGGCGAGCTCGGCGGACAGTGCGTCGGGGTCCACGGGGATCCCGGCGGGGAGCCCGTCGATGATGCCGACCAGCGCCGGCCCGTGGGACTCCCCTGCGGTCAGATGGCGTAGAGGCATGGGTCAGCAGCCTACCCGCGGCCCTGCCGCTGATCGATCCGCACGGCCCCTACTTGACGATCGACTCGCCCTCGCAGAGCGTGAACCGCGAGTCGCCGAACAGGAACGTGGCGCAGGCACCATCGATGTCGAGGACCTGGAAGCGGTCGGCGAAGACCTCGCCCTCCCCCACCTCGTAGGTGGTGTCGTTGACCGTGACCAGGACCTGCGGGGTCCCGTCGTCGTCGGTGAAGACGTCGGTGACGCCCACCCGGGTGCTGCCGACGTTGGCCGACGACGGCGCCATCGCGCCCGACCCCGACCCCGCGCCCGAACCCGACCCCGAACCCGACCCCGACCCGGATCCCGACCCCGAGCCGGTTGTCCCACCGCCGCTCGTGCCCCCGCCGGTGCCACCGCTGGTGGTGCCGCCGCCGGTGTTGGCGTCGACGGTGCCGCCGGTGACGGACCCGGTGGTGGTGCCGCCGGTCGTGGTGCCGCCGGTGGTCGTGCCACCGGTCGTCCCGCCCGTGGCCGGCTCGGGCGTGGGGGCGGCGACGACCAGCTGCTGGAACGGGTCGCGTGCGGTGAAGATCTCGAAGGTCTCGGGCACGACGTCCTCGGGCAGCAGCTCGGGGGTCGCGGTCGGCACCGGGGTGGCCCCGGGTGCCGGCGTGGCGCCGGGCGCCGCCGGGTCGACCGGCGCACCGCTGACCGGCACGTCCTGCGCCACCTCGTCGTCACCCAGCAGGGGCGCCACGACGAAGGTGTACAGCGCGTAGAGGGCGGCCAGGCCCACGACGACGCCCAGCACGACCAGCAGTCCCTTGCTGACCTGCTGCTCGGGGCCACCTGCCGACGCCGGCGGACCGGGGTCGGCGGGGGGTGCGATCGGTTCGGTGCTCACTGTCCACCCTCCGTCGGCGCGGGGGTCGCGCCGTCAGTCGTGCCCTCGGTGGCGCCGTCTGCGGGCACCTCGGCGGGCGGTGCCTCGACCTCGGTGACCGGCAGCAGGGCGAAGATGCGCCCGGTGACAGCGGCCGACAGCTGTGGGAACCCGTCGGTGCCCTCCACCATCCCGACGACGTCGACCTGCACGGCCCGTGCCACCTCGATCTCGAAGCGACGGAACAGGTCGACGAGCTGGAAGTAGCCGCCGTCCACGACGGCGTTCATGCTGATCGAGGCCAGCACCAGCCCGTCGGCGTCCGGGACCGCGCCCTCGACGATGGCCGGGGCGCCGAAGGTGACGGACTGGATGACCGTCCCCGAGGCGTCGGCGGCCAGCTGTGCGGCGCGGACGAACGACGGCTGCGCCGGTGTCCCCGCAGGGACGAGGGCCCGCAGCCGGTTCAGGTCGGCGCGGATCTGCAGCTCGTTGTCACGGATGTCCTCCAGCTGTGCCAGCTGGTTGCGCAGCTGCTGCGCCTGGGACTGCAGCTGGGTGGTCTCGGCCTCCAGCGCCGTCTGCTGCTCGTCCAGCGGCGAGTACGCCGCGAACCAGAAGCCGACCGCCAGGAGGAGTGCCACCCCGGCGGCGATCAGGATCGACCTGCTGCTCATTGGGCCACCTCGGGGAGGCCGTCGATGTAACGGCCCGTGTGGATCTGGTCGGTCAGGATGCCGCTGGCGTCGAAGCTGGTGACCTCGACGGTCTCGATGTCGGCCAGCGCCGCGGTGTTCAGGTAGGTCAGCGTCAGGCCGTCGACCTGGTCGAACTGCAGCAGGACACCCTCGACACCGGGCGCGTACCGCTCGATGGAGTAGCCGCTCATCAGCAGCTCGGCGGCCGAGGCCCCCAGCTCGATCTCGCCCGCAGTCGCGACGTCATCATCGCGGGTCAGGGTCAGCGCGGTCAGCGAAGCGGTGCTCGGCAGGCTCAGCGCCACGTCGTTCAGGACACGGGCTACGGCGATCTCGTCACCCATGGCGGTGGCCAGCAGCGTGTTGCCGGCGGCCAGCTCGTCGGCCAGGCCCTGGAAGGCCGC
>JBFKGB010000159.1:0-7741 GCA_041633535.1 Euzebya sp.
CACCGCTACGGATATGCCCCAGGGGGCAGGCGGGCCCCCGTCACGGGGCGTGCGGCGGCGGCGGGGTGCAGCCGCACCCCCCGGCCAAGCCCTGGGGCAGACGCGTACCCGCCGCTACGGATATGCCCCAGGGGGCAGGCGGGCCCCCGTCACGGGGCGTGCGGCGGCGGCGGGGTGCAGCCGCACCTCCCGGCCAAGCCCTGGGGCAGACGCGTACCCACCGCTACGGATCAGCCCCAGGGACCACGCACCCCAAGGTCAGCGGGACTGCTCCAACGCCTCCGTCAGATCGGTCCAGACGTCGTCGGTGTGCTCGATGCCGACGGAGAGGCGCAGCAGGTCCTCGCTGATGTGGTGGGCGTCCTTGGCGTCCTGCGCCACCACGCGGTGGGTGAGGCCGGCGGGGTGCTGGATGAGGGAGTCGACGGAGCCCAGACTCACGGCCGAGGTGATCAGGTGCAGGCACTTCAGCACGCGGGAGGCGCGCTCGTACCCGCCGTCCACGCGGAAGGCGATCATCGACCCGGGTCCGCGCATCTGCCGGCCCTCGCCGACGAGGGCGTCACCCTCGGGGTACGCCACGTCGAGGATGTCGTGGTGTGCTGCCAGGCGCTGGGCCAGCGCGCGAGCGGACTCCTGCGCGGCGGTGACCCGCAGCGCGAGGGTCGGCAGACCGCGGTGCAGCAGCCATGCCGCCTGCGGGTCCAGCAACGACCCGGTCAGGATCCGGACCTGGCGCAGCGGCTGGGCGAGGGCCTCGGCGCAGGCGACGACGCCGCCGGTCACGTCACCGTGACCACCCAACGCCTTGGTCGCGGAGTGGATCGCGTAGCTGGCGCCGAGGGTCAGCGGGTTCTGCAGGACCGGGGTGGCGAAGGTGTTGTCGACGGCGACGGGGACGTCGCCGGCCTGCGCGACCACGGCGGCGATGTCGACCATCGCCAGGGTCGGGTTGGCGGGGGTCTCCAGCAGGACCAGGCCGGTGTCGGGGCGGATCGCCTGCGCCACCTCCGTCGCCGACGCCCAGGTCACCTCACCACCCAGCAGGCCGGTGGCCAGCAGGTGATCGGTGCCGCCGTAGATGGGGCGGACCGCCACCACGTGGGCGCCCCGCACCATGCGGGCGGCCATCAGCGTCGCGGTGATGGCAGCCATGCCCGAGGCGAAGGCCACCGCGGTCTCGGCCTGCTCGAGGTCGGCGATCGCGTTCTCCCACCGGGCGACGGTGGGGTTGTGCAGGCGCTGGTACACGGGGTTGCTGGCCGTGCGCGCCCCGCCGGCCAGCTCGTCCAGGGAGCTCGTGCCCTCGCTGAGGCTCGTCAGGGGGTAGGTCGTCGACCGGTCGATCGGCAGGGCGTGGACGCCGAGCGTGCCCAGATCGTCCCGGCCAGCGTGGACGGCAGTGGTGAGGATGTGCATGAGATCGAACTTCCTACGAGATGACGGCTCACATCCAGTATCCAGCGCGGTATCGTCACGGATCAACCGAACAATGAAGGGAACACCGTGTCGCTGAGGGACCTGGATCGAACAGACTTCGACCTGATCGCACTCCTGCAGAACGATGCGCGGACGCCCAACAAGGAGCTGGCCAGGCAGGTCCGCCTCGCCCCCTCCACCTGCCTGGGCCGGGTGCGCCACCTGGAGGACCGGGGGGTCTTCGAGGGCTTCCACGCCCGGGTGGTGCCCGAGGTGCTGGGCGTCGGCCTGCAGGCCATGGTCCAGGTGCGGCTGTCGGCCCACACGCGCGAGGTGGTCGAAGCCTTCCAGGCCCACGCCGATGGGTTGGACGAGGTCGTGGCGGTGTGGCACCTGTCGGGGGCCACCGACTTCCTGGTCCACGTCGTGGTCCGTGACGGTGACCACCTGCGCGACTTCGCGATGGACGCCTTCACCACCTGGCCGCACATCGCCCACCTCGAGACCTCGATGGTCTTCCACCACACCGCCAAGGCCGTGTGGCCTAACCTGGGCAGATGAATCCCACACCAGGCCACCGCCCGCCCTGGGTCGACGACGTGCTGCTGCCCCAGCGCAGCCACTTCGTGGCGATCGACGACTGCGACGTGCACTACCTGGACGAGGGTGAGGGGCCGGTCCTGCTGATGCTGCACGGCAACCCCACCTGGTCCTTCCTGTACCGCGACATGATCGCCGAGCTCTCCTCGGACTTCCGCTGCATAGCCCCCGACTACCCGGGGATGGGCCTGTCGACCGCCCGCAAGGGCTACGCCTTCGGACCCGAGGAGCACACCCGGATCGTCCAGGGGCTGGTGCGACACCTGGACCTGAGCGACATCACGCTGGTGGTCCAGGACTGGGGTGGCCCCATCGGGATGGCCGCTGCTGCCGCCGACCCTGACCGGTACGCCCGCTTCGTGATCGGCAACACCTGGTGGTGGCCGCTGGACGACCTGCGCACGAAGGCGTTCTCCTGGGTCATGGGGGGCCCGGTCGGCACGCTGGCGCACAAGCGGCTGAACGCCTTCGTCGAGCGGGTCATCCCCCTCGCCCACAGCCTGCGGAAGCCGTCGGCGGCCGAGATGGCGATGTGGCGCGGGCCCTACCCCGACGTGGACTCGCGCGCCCCGACGCACGTGTTCCCCGAGCGGATCGTCGGGTCACGCCCGTTCCTGGCCCAGACCGCCTACGACGTGGCCGCGACCGGGCTGCTGGACCGCCCGGCCCTGGTGCTGTGGGCGACCGAGGACCCGGCCTTCGGCGTCGGAGTCCGCCGGCGGGTCGAGGCCAGCTTCCCCGACCACACCTCCGTCACGCTGGAGGGCGCCAACCACTACTGGCAGGACGACGCGCCGGCACAGGCGTGTGCGGCCATCCGCGGGTGGATGCCCGACGATCACACCCCTGCCGGCTAGCGGGCGATCCTCAGCTGGAACTCAGGGGTGCCCAGCGCACCGAAGGTCCGGACCCACAGGGGCAGGACCATCTCGGGGCCGCGAGCCGTGGTGATGTCGCCCAGGTCCAGGATGTCGGTCCAGCCCAGATCCTCCAGCAACCCCTGCACGACCGCCTTCGCCGCGGCGTCGTCGCCCGACAGGAACACGGTGTGCTCGCCGTCGGCGACGCTGGTCGGGTCGACCATGATCGAGGCGTTCATGGTGTTGAGGGTCTTGACCACGCGTGCGTCGGGGAAGCGGCGCTGGACCTGCTCGCCCAGGGAGTCGATGTCGCAGACCAGCAGCGTCGGCGGGAACCCCCCGGAGAAGTCCAGCGGGTTCGCCACGTCGATCAGGACCTTGCCGGCCAGGTTCGGCTCGCCGGCGGCCTCCAGGGCCAGCAGCGAGGCGCTGCCGTTGGTCGCGTTGACCACGACCTGGGCCCAGGCGGCCGCCTCGTCCAGCGGCGACAGCGGGATGTCGGGATGGCCGACCAGCCAGCCGGCGACGTCCTCGCGCTCTGCGGACTCCACCACGTCGCGTGTGCCGACCCGCACCTGGTGTCCCGCCCCGGCCAGACCGCCCGCCAACGTCAGGCCGACCGCGCCGGTCCCCAGCACCGCGATGCGCATCAGCCGGCCACCGGGACCGGGTCGGCCTCCAGCCGTGCGCCCATGGTCTGGGCCAGCGCGATCAGGCCGCTGAGGGGGCGGACCATGACGACGAACTCGGTGATCAGGCCGTCGGCGTCGTGGGTCAGGTAGTCCCAGCCCTCGAGGTCCTTGCCGGCGACGCTGGCGCGGAAGACCAGACCTGCTGTGCTGCCGCCGTCCAGCTGGTCGACGTAGTGGAACCCCTCGAACACCTGCTTGACGTGACCCAGGAGGTGCAGGCACGCCCCCTTGCCCCGGTAGGGCTTGTGCACGGCCGGGGAGCGGAACTGCACGTCGGGGTGCAGCAGGGCGGCGACGGCCTCCCAGTCCTCGGACTCGACGGCGGCGCGCAGCGGGTGGGGGGTCAACGTGTCCGAGCTCATGGCGGGATCCTAGCCCGGCGTCGTAGCGTGCTGGCATGCCAACGCTCTTCACCAGGATCATCGACGGGGACCTGCCCGGCCGCTTCATCTGGGAGGACGACACCTGCGTCGCCTTCCTGACCATCAACCCGCTCACGCCCGGCCACACGCTGGTCGTGCCGCGCGAGCCGGTGGACCACTGGCTGGACGCATCGGCGGAGCTGCGCGCCCACCTGATGGACGTCGCCCACACCATCGGGCGGGCGATCCAGTCGGTGTACCAGCCGACCAAGGTGGGCCTGTTGATCGCAGGCCTGGAGGTGCCGCACCTGCACATCCACCTGGCGGGCATCGACACCCTCGAGGACATGGACTTCGCCCGGGCCGACCCTGACCCGGGTGCCGAGGCGCTGGACCACGCGGCCCAGGCGCTGCGCGCCGCCCTGCGCGAGATGGGCGTCGAGCGGGTCAGCGACCGGGGCTGATTCAAACAGGTGTCACGCATACCCACAGGGGGTATGGTGGTGGCATGGCTACCACCGACACCATCAGCGTTCCCGAGATCCACTGCGGCCACTGCAAGTCCTCCATCGAGGGGGCGCTGCAGCCCATGGCGGGTGTCAGCGCCGCCGAGGTCGACGTCGAGGCCACGAACGTCACGGTCACCTACGACGAGCAGGCGGTCAGCCGCGACGACATCGTGAAGGCGATCGAGGACCAGGGGTACGAGGTACCGCGATGACCGACACCGCCCACGCCCCGGCCCCGGACCTGGAGTTCGACGTCGAGGGCATGACCTGCGGCTCCTGCGCGGCGCGGGTCCAGCGCATCCTGGGCCGCCAGGACGGCGTCGTCGACGCCCGCGTGAACTACGCGACCGGCATGGCGCACATCAGCGTCGACGGTGACGTGGACACCGACGCGCTGACGGCCGCCGTCGCGAAGATCGGCTACGGCCTGGTCCCGCACCGTCGGGCCGAGGAGCGACGCATCGCCCAGCAGGAGGAAGAGGCCGGCTGGCGCCGTCGCCTCGTCGCCGGCGCGCCGATCGCCCTCGTCTTCGGCGTGTTCATGGTCCTCGGCATGCCCATGTGGTTCGAGATGTGGGCGGCGCCGCTGCTGGCCACCATCACGGTCTTCGGGATCGGCACGCCGTTCCTGGCCGAGGCGTGGCGCCGGGCGCGGGCCCGTACCGCCAACATGGACACCCTGATCGCCCTGGGGACCCTGTCGGGCTGGGCGTTCTCGATGGTCCAGCAGGCCCTCGGTGCCATGCCCCGCTACTGGGACGCCCCGGTCTTCATCGTGGTGTTCCTGGTCGCCGGACGCTACGCCGAGGCGCGGGCCAAGTCGCGTGCCGGCCAGGCACTGCAGGCGCTGCTCGAGCTGGGGGCCAAGGAGGCCCGCCTGATCGACGCCGCGACCGGTGAGGAGCGGATGGTCGAGGTCACCACCCTGCAGGTGGGTGACCGCGTCCGCGTCCGTCCGGGCGAGACGATCCCCGTGGACGGTGTCGTCGTCGACGGCCGGTCGGCCGTGGACGAGTCGATGCTGACCGGCGAGAGCGTGCCGGTCGAGAAGGAGGTCGGGTCGGCCGTCACGGGCGCCACGACCAACACCGGCGGGGCCCTGACCGTCGAGGTCGAGGCCGTCGGCTCGCGCACCACGCTGGCGCAGATCGCCGCGCTGGTCGAGCGCGCGCAGGACTCCAAGGGTGAGGCGCAGCGCCTCGCCGACCGCGTCTCTGCGGTCTTCGTCCCCGCGGTGATCGTCATCGCCGTCGTGACGCTGGCCGTGTGGCTGCTGGTCACCGGTGACGTGCCCGCCGGCGTGACCGCCGCCGTCAGCGTCCTGATCATCGCCTGCCCCTGCGCCCTGGGGCTCGCCACCCCCGTCGCGATGATGGTCGGGACCGGCCGTGCCGCCCAGATGGGCATCGTCGTGAAGGGCATCGAGGCCCTGGAGCAGACCCGCCACGTCGACACCGTCGTCTTCGACAAGACCGGCACCCTGACCCGTGGCGAGATGTCGGTCGTGGACGTGCAGGCCGACGACCCCGATGCGCTGCTGGCCGTCGCCGGTCTGGTCGAGGCCGACAGCGAGCACCCCATCGGCCGGGCGATCGTCGACCGGCTGGCCGCCGACCGTGCGGCCGGCGTGTCCGTCGACTGGCCCGCCCCCGGCGTGGCCCCCACCCACTTCGAGGCCGTCGCCGGTCACGGCATCACCGCGGTCGTCGACAGCACCCAGGTGTGGGTCGGCACCCGCAAGCTGATGGCCGAGGCCGGGCAGATCCTGTCCGAGCGCTGGGACGACGCCGCCGTGGCGCTGGAGTCCGACGGTGCGACGGCCGTGTTCGGCGCCTGGGAGGGCGAGGTGCACGGTGTCATCGCCGTCGCCGACACCGCCAAGGAGGACGCCGCCGAGGTCGTCGCCGAGCTGCGTGCCGCCGGGGTCGAGGTCGCCATGATCACCGGGGACAACGCCCGTACGGCCCAGGCGGTGGCCGGCTCGCTCGGCATCGACCGGGTGATGGCCGAGGTCCTGCCGCGCGACAAGCAGGCCGAGATCCAGCGGCTGCAGGCCGAGGGCCTGACCGTGGCGATGGTCGGCGACGGCGTGAACGACGCGCCCGCGCTGACCCAGGCCGACCTGGGCATCGCCATGGGCACGGGCACCGACGTCGCCATCCAGGCCTCGGACCTGACCCTCATCCGCGGCGACCTGGCCAGCGTGCCGACCGCCATGCGCCTGGCACGCGCCACCGAGCGCACGATCCGCCAGAACCTGGCGTGGGCGTTCGGCTACAACACCCTCGCCATACCCGTGGCGGCCCTGGGTCTGCTGAACCCGGCGATCGCCGGCGGCGCCATGGCGTTCTCGTCGGTGTCGGTGGTGCTGAACAGCCTTCGACTGCGGCGGTTCGGCCGATGAGCAGCGAGCCGGGCTACGTCGTCAAGGACGACAAGGACGCGCTGCTGAAGCGCCTGCGCCGCGTGGAGGGGCAGGTCCGCGGCGTGGCGCGGATGGTGGAGGAGGACACCTACTGCATCGACGTGCTGACGCAGGTGACCGCGATCAAGCGGGCGCTCGAGAAGGTCAGCCTGCTGCTGGTCGAGGACCACATGCGCGGTTGCGTGCTGAACGCCGCCACCGCGGGCGACGAGCAGGAGGCCGAGGCGCACCTGACCGAGGTCACGACGGCCATCGGGCGGCTGCTGCGATCATGAGGACCGTCCGGTTGACAACAGGCCCTTCACCCAGATAGCCGAGCACCGCTAGGGTTTGTGTCTGAACACCCAATGGTTGCTGCGTCCGCGTGAGGCGTGGCAGAAGGAGAAAAGTGGCAGTAGCAGTAGGCGAAATCGTGACCGGCAAGGTCGTGAAGCTCCAGGACTTCGGTGCGTTCGTGCAGATCGACGACGACACCACCGGTCTGGTCCACATCTCGGAGGTGGCACGGGAGTTCGTCCAGAACATCCACGCCTTCCTGATCGAGGGTCAGGACGTCGAGGTCAAGGTCGTCGGCATCAAGGACGACGGTCGGGTGGACCTCTCCATCAAGCAGGCAGACCCGGACTGGTCCGACGAGCCGGCGCCGCGCCCCACCGCGCGCGTCGACAAGGACTTCAACCAGAACCTGCGCAAGTTCATGCACAAGTCCGACGTCATCCAGGGCGAGGCCCGCAAGCGCAACCGCAAGCGCTGATCCGCACGCGCCGGACGGTGCCGTGGTGACGCCGCTGGCGCACTGGGGCGCCGCCGCCCCGGTGGCGACGCCGATGGGCACGTCCTCGCCACTGTGCGTCTCCGGTCGGCTACGGTCTGC
>JBFKGB010000160.1:0-7728 GCA_041633535.1 Euzebya sp.
CGGCCGCCGACGCCTACCGGACGGTGGCGATCGACGGTGCCGCGTCGGTGGAGGACCTGATCGGCCGCGGCTGGGCCGGCCGTGGACGGCTGCCCGAACCCCTGGACTGGCTGCAGCGCCGCGCCCTGGTGATCGTCGGCCACGAGGGCCTGGTGCACGCCACCGACGAGTCCCGGCACGGCTACGCGACCCTGACCTTCGACCTGCCCGACGCCCCGCCCCTGCCCGAGCCCGAGCCCGAGGTGCCCGAGGCCCCGCTGCTGATCGAGGAGGCACGCACCGTGGTCGTGGCCCCGTCCCAGGCGGCGCTGGACCAGGCCGCAGGCGTCCCGGGCGCAGGGCTGCGCACGGTCGCGCCGACGGTCGCCGTCAGCAGCCGTCCTCCGGCGGTCGTGCAGGCGGCGCTCGAGTCCGCCGGCTGCCTGGTGTCCGCCGCCCACGGGGTCACCGTGGTGCAGGGCGAGATGACCCTCCCCGGTGCCGAGGAGGAAGCCGTCGGCCCCCGTGCCATCCGCACGCTGCTGCAGCGCGCGCTGGAGGAGCAGCGGCAGGTCCGTCTGGAGTACTTCGCCTCCTCACGCGGTGGACAGGCGACCGAGCGGGTCGTGGACCCCTGGGTCTTCGCCGACGACCTGCTGCGCGGCTACTGCCACCTGCGCAACGACGAGCGCGCCTTCGCCGTGGACCGCATCGGTCGCGCCCGGCTCCTGGCCACCACCGTGTCCCATACGCTGGGCTGAGGCACAGCGGCAGGACGTGGGGAGGGGCGGTATGGACACGGTCGCCATCCGGACCGAGGGGTTGACCAAGGACTACGGGCAGGGCCGCGGGGTCTTCGACCTGGACCTGTCGATCAGGACGGGCGAGGTCTTCGGGTACCTGGGGCCCAACGGCGCGGGGAAGTCCACCACCATCCGGATGCTGCTGGACATGGTGCGGCCCACGTCGGGCCGTGCCGAGGTCCTGGGTCAGGACCCGCGCGCCGGCGACCCCGGGGTGCGTCGCCGCATCAGCTACATCCCGGGCGAGCTGGCGCTGTGGGCGGGCTGGTCGGCGCGCGAGGTCATCGCCTACCTGGGCCGGCTGCACGGTGGCCAGGACCGGGCGCGGGTGCAGGACCTCGCGCAGCGCTTCGGGCTGGACCTCGACCGTGTCGTCGCCGACCTGTCCAAGGGCAACAAGCAGAAGGTCGGGCTGGTGTCGGCCTTCAGCGTGGACAGCGACCTGCTGATCCTGGACGAACCGACCAGCGGCCTGGACCCGCTGCTGCAGGTCGAGTTCGTCCACCTGGTGCGTGAGGCGGCGGCGGCCGGCAGGACGGTGCTGCTCAGCTCCCACGTCCTGAGCGAGGTCCAGCACGTCGCGGACCGTGTCGGGATCATCCGCGGGGGTCACCTGGTCGCCGTGCTGGGGGTCGCTGACCTGCAGGCGCAGTCCAGCCAGACCATCGAGATCGTGTTCGCACACGACGCGCCGACGGTGTGGCCGGGGCTGGAGGGCGTGGAGGTGGCACTGACGGACGGTCCGCTGGGCCGCTACGCCGTGACCGGGTCGGTTGATGCGTTCCTGAAGGCGCTGGCGCGCCACACCGTGGTATCGCTGCGGACCCACGACGCCGACCTGGAGCAGATATTCCTGGGCTACTACGCCGACCCCGGGGCCGTGCGGTGACCGCCGTCCTGCGCCGCACGCTCGCGGTCGAGCGGCAGCCCCTGATCGGCTGGACCGCCGGCATCGCGCTGCTGGTCCTGGTCACAGCCGGCTCGTGGCCGGCGGTGCGCGACTCCGGCGCGCAGCTGGACGCCGTCATGGAGAACATGCCGGCGGCGCTGACGGCGTTCCTGGGCGAGGGCATCGCCAGCTTCAGCGCCGCCGGTATCGTCGGCTCGCGCCTGTTCGGCAGCATCGGGCTGGCGGTCTTCATCGCCTTCGGGGTGTCCCGCGGGTCGCGGGCGGTGGCGGGGGAGGAGGCCGCCGGCACGCTCGAGCTGCTGGTGACCCAGCCGATATCACGCACATCGATCGCCGTGGACAAGGTCGTGGCGGCCCTGGGGACCCTGGCGGGCCTGGTCGTCGTCCAGCAGGTCCTGCTGCTCGTGATGATGCCCCTGGTCGGGCTGGACTTCGCCGTCGGCAACGTGGTGGCGGCCTCGATCGGGCTGTACGTGGTCTCGGCGGTCTTCGGGATGCTGGCCTTCGCCATCGGTGCCGCCACCGGCAACCGGCAGCTGGCCGTCGGGGTCGGCGCCGGCGTCGCGGGCGGGATGTTCCTGCTGAACGGCCTGGGTGCCCTCATCGAGGAGCTGCGCCCCCTCGCGGACCTGACCCCGTTCCACCACTTCGACGGGACCCTGGTGCTGTCGCGCGGCGTGGCCGTCGTGCCCATGCTGGTCATGGCGGCGCTGACCGTGCTGCTGACGGCGGCCGGGATCCTCATCTTCGACCGACGGGACCTGTCGTGACCACCCCCGTGCCGACCATGACCGAGCCCGACCGGGCTGCCCTCGCCCGCCGCATCGTGCGGTTCTGCGAGGTCCTGGACGACCGGGTGGCCACCACCGTGCAGCGCGTGCCGTGCGGTGTGGCACGGCTGTCCCCCGAGCTGGGCCTGGTCTACAGCCTGAACCACGTCGAGGTGCAACGGCCCGTCGCACCCAGCGAGCTGGCGCAGGTCATGGACCGGGTCCTGGGCGGTGCGGGTCTGGACCACCGCATGGTCCTGACCACCGTGCCCGAGGTCGCCTGGACCCTCGCGCCGTCGCTGGTGGGCGACCGCTGGTCCGCCTCGACCCACGTCTACATGGTGCATGACGGCACGACGCGGCCGCCCGTCTCGGCGCTGGGGGTCCAGCGGGTAGACCTGCCGACCTGGGCCGACGCCGCCAGGGCGTTCGTGGCCGACGAGGAGTGGGGCCGGCCGCCTGAGGTCCAGGACCACATGGGCGGCCGGGACCGCCGGTTCGCCGAGCGGGTCGACGCCCGGTTCCTCCTCGCCGATGACGGGACGGCGGGCTGCCACGTCTACCTGCACGGCGGGATCGCCCAGATCGAGAACGTCCACGTCCTCACCGAGGCACGGGGACGCGGCCTGGGCCATGCCCTGATGGCCGCCGCGCTGGCCGAGTGCGCGGACGCCGGCACCGTGTTCCTGATCGCCGACGCCGAGGACTGGCCCCGGCGCTGGTACGGCCGGCTGGGGTTCGTGCCGGTCACCAGCGGCTGGGAGTGGGTCCGCCCCCCGGCGGGCTGAGCGCCGGACGCCGCTACTCGACGACCGGGCCGGTCAGGTTGCGGACCTTGACCTTCACGCCGTGGGTGCTGCCGAAGCGCTCCAGGGCCGGGCCGGCGGGCTCGACCTCGCCGTCGTCGTAGCGGGCCCGCAGGCTCCAGGCCGGGACCTGCACGTCAGGGCCCTCCCGTCGGACGACCCGCAGCCGCGGGACCCCGCCGTCCTGCAGCAGCGCGACGCCCTTCACCTGGGCCCACCCCACCTCGACGGTCCGCATGCGCGACCGCACGGCGATGGCCTCCTCGGTCAGCACGGCGCGGACCAGCAGGGTGCGGACGCCGAACCACACCAGTCCGCCGCCGATCAGCAGGTTCAGCAGCGTGAACACCCCGTTCACCCGCCCGCCGGTGACCAGGTCCAGCAGCGTGGGGCCACCCCAGACCAGGCCCAGGGACAGCACGGTGAGGGAGATCGGCCGCGGGACGAACAGAGTGACCACGGGCGCAAGGATAGGTCCGGGGGTGGGCGGTACACTCCCGATCCTCATGTTTGATGCCCTACAGGACCGCCTAGACGCCGTCTTCGACCGCTTCCGCGGCGAGAAGACCCTTTCCGAGGAGCAGGTCGGTGAGGGACTGCGCGAGATCCGCCTTGCGCTGCTCGAGGCGGACGTCAACTTCAAGGTCGTCAAGACCTTCGTCGGACGGATCAAGGACCGTGCGGTCGGGGCCGAGGTCAGCGAGGCCCTGAACCCCGGCCAGCAGGTCATCAAGATCGTGCACGAGGAGCTCGTCACGATCCTCGGCGAGCAGTCCGCGCCGCTGGACCTGGGCTCGGCGTCGCCGGCCGTGATCATGCTGGCCGGCCTGCAGGGCGCCGGCAAGACCACGGCCGCCGGCAAGCTGGCCAAGCACCTGAAGGCCAAGGGCCGTGAGCCGCTGCTGGTCGCCTGCGACCTGCAGCGCCCCGCCGCCGTCAAGCAGCTGCGCGTCCTGGGCGAGAAGGTCGGCGTGGCCGTGTACGCCCCCAGGACCGAGGGCGACCCGGTCGAGGTGGCGCAGGGCGCCATCGCCGAGGCCAAGCGCCTGGGTCTGGGCGTCGTCATCGTCGACACCGCCGGTCGGACCAACGTCGACGAGGAGATGATGCAGCAGGCCGCTGACATCAAGGCCGCGGTCAACCCGGTCGAGACCCTCTTCGTCATCGACGCGATGATCGGCCAGGAGGCCGTCACCGTCGCCAAGGCCTTCCAGGACGCCGTCGACTTCACCGGCGTGATCCTGTCCAAGCTGGACGGCGACGCCCGCGGTGGTGCCGCCCTGTCCGTGGCCGAGGTCACCGCCCGCCCCATCAAGTTCGCCTCCGTCGGCGAGAAGCTGGACGAGTTCGAGGCCTTCCACCCCGACCGCATGGCCGGCCGGATCCTGGGCATGGGCGACGTCCTGACCCTGATCGAGCGTGCCGAGGAGGTGTACGAGGAGGGACAGCGCGAGGAGATGGCCGAGGCCATGTTCAAGGGCGAGTTCACCCTCGAGGACTTCCTGAACCAGCTGCAGTCGGTCAAGCAGATGGGCCCCATCGGCAAGCTGCTCGAGATGATCCCCGGCATGGGCAAGGCGATGAAGGACGCCCAGGCCGAGGTCGACGAGGACGACCTGAAGCGCATCGAGGCGATCATCCAGTCGATGACGCTGGAGGAGCGGCGCAAGCCCAAGATCCTCAACGGCAAGCGGAAGAAGCGCATCGCGAAGGGCTGTGGCCGCTCGGCCCAGGAGATCAACCAGCTCCTGCAGTCCTACGAGGAGATGCGCAAGATGATGAAGAACCTCGGGCCGATGATGCAGGCCATGACCGGCGGCGGGGGCGGCGGTGGTGGTGGCGGCATGGTCAGCCAGGCCCGCGCCCTGCGTCGCATGCAGAAGGAGATGGGGGGCGCCGGCGAGGGCGACCTGATGGACCAGCTGGCCGCGATGAACGCCGGTGACCCGATGTCGATGGCCGGCCTGGGCGGTCCGGGCGGCCCCGGCGGCGCCGGCGGGGGCGCGGCCCGTCGCAACAAGAAGGTGCCGAAGCGCAAGAAGAAGAAGAAGCGCTAGGACCCGTGACGGCGACGGTGACCTGCCGCCGTCTGTCACACTACGGCGTCCATGAACCCACCGGACCTCGGAATCGACGGCCTCACCGACGCTGAGGAGGTGGGGCGCGGCGGGTTCGCGGTGGTCTACCGCGCACGGCAGGAGGCGTTCCACCGCGACGTGGCCGTCAAGGTGCTGAACCACCGTCCTGACCCCGACGACCAGGCCCGCTTCGAGCGTGAGGTCCGGGCCATGGGGGCGCTGGGGGACCACCCCTCGATCGTGCCGCTGCACGACGCGGGCACGACCAGCTCGGGCCGGCCCTACCTGCTGATGCCGTACCTGCACGGCGGCAGCTACCAGGACGTGCTGGACGGCGGCGGCCGGCTGTCGTGGCGCGAGGCCTTCGATGTCGGGGTGGCCCTCGCCTCCGCGCTGCAGGCCGCACACGCCCAGGGCGTCCTGCACCGCGACCTGAAGCCGGCCAACGTGCTGCTGGGGCGCTACGCCAACCCGATGCTGGCCGACTTCGGCATCGCCCGGGTCGTGGGTGCGCACGAGACCACGACGGGCGTGGTCACCGCCAGCCTGGCCCACGCAGCGCCCGAGATCCTCGACGGCAGGCGCCCCACCGAACGCAGCGACGTCTACGGGCTGGCCTCGACCGTCTACGCCCTGATCGCCGGCCGCGGACCGTTCGTCGCCGAGCACGACAACTCAGTGCTGCCGCTGATCACCCGCACGATGCGGGACCCCGTCCCGCCCCTGCCGGGGGTGCCCGAGGCCGCCCAGCAGGTCCTCACCGACGCCCTCGCCAAGCAGGCCGACCGACGCCACGCCACCGCCGCAGACCTGGGCGCGGCGTTCACCGCCGTCCTTGAGGGGCGCGCACCGGTCCGCCCGGCGCCCGACCCCGCGGCAGAGCCCATGTCCCCGCCGCCCGGCCCCACGACGGCCGGCGCCACCGCCGTGCACGACCCGGCGACCCTCCCGCCGACCGCCGCACGCCCCGCCGCAGCATCGGCGTCGTCGCGGCGGACCCCGATGCTGGTCGGCGCGGGCGTCGTCGCGCTGCTGCTGGTCGTCGGCGTCGTGGCCACGCTCGGGGGAGGGGAGGGGAGCGACCCGGTCGTGGCGACAACCGCAGCCACGACCTCTGCTGCGACCGCGGCCACCGACACCGCACCCCCGGACGACGTGACCACCGTCGACGGCGCCGTCCCCGTCGTGGCCGTGGCCCCACCGCCGGTGCCGCCGGGTCCGCCGATCGACGACCCCTCGCTGACCGGTGGGCTGGACCCGGCCCGGCTGCGTGCGCTCCAGCAGCAGCTGGGCGTCGTGGCGGGAACGCTCAGCGAGGGGACGCTGATGCTGCAGGTCGGCGCCGGCGAGTCCGCCGTCCTGCGTGTGCCGGTCCCCGCCGGTGCGGTCCTGCGGGCGTTCACCGACACCGACGTCCTGGACCCCGCCCTGTCGGTGTTCACCCCCGACGGGCTGTTCATCGCCGCCGACGACGACACCGGGGGCGGGGACACCGGTGCCAACGCCCTGCTGGACCTCCGGCTCGAACGTGGCGGCGAGCACCTGCTGGTCGTCACCAACCTGGACGACCAGCCCGGCGTGCTGGACGTCGGCGTCGTCATCACCCAGCCGCGACCGCTGCGCGCCGGGGCCAACGACGGGGCGCTGGCCCCCGACCTGCCCGCCCAGTCCTGGCTGCTGCCGGTCGGCCCCGACGGTGCCCCGGGCGACGTGCTGCGCATGACGGCGCAGGCCTACGACACCGACCTGCGGCTCGTCGACGACCGCGGCCGTCTGCTGGCCCACTCCGGCGGCGGTTCTGATGCTGCCATCGACGTCAGCCGGCTGCCGGCCGGGACCTACGTGCTGCTGGCGTCGGCCGACGACGACGACCCGCCGCCCGGTCCCTACCGGATCGACGTGGGGTGAGGGGCGGTCAGCCCCAGCCCCAGGCGTGCAGGGCCTCGTCGCTGATGCCGAAGTGGTGGGCGATCTCGTGGACGACCGTCACCGCGACCTCCTCCACCAGCTCGTCGTGGTCGGCGCAGAAGTCACACAGCGCCAGCCGGTAGATCGTGATCCGGTCGGGCAGGGCGCCCGCGTAGAAGTCACGCTCGACCAGCGGGATGCCCTCGTACAGGCCCAGCAGGTCGGGCTCCTCGGCGTTGGCGTCCTCGATCAGGACCACCACGTTGTCCATCATGTCCCAGATCTCGTCGGGCACGAGGTCGAGCCCGCGACCCACGAGCTCCTCGAACGTCGCCTCATCGACAAGCTGCATGCCCACATGATGGCAGCCCGCGCAGGGCAGGCAGCCACTCCGACACCTACATTTCCCTCGTGACCGACGCCCTCCTCCTCATCGCCGGCCTCGCCCTGCTGACCGTCGCCGCCGACCGCTTC
>JBFKGB010000161.1:0-7720 GCA_041633535.1 Euzebya sp.
GACGGCGAAGGGCCGCGGCGGCAGCGGGCGCCGGTGGTCCGCGGCAGCCTCCTCGACGTCCCGCAGCGACACGGGCGTGAACCCCTCGGCCAGCAGGGCGTCCAGGTGCGCCGCGAGGGTGGACGGTCCGACCATCCAGCGGGCGTACGCCTGGCTGCACGCCGTGTCGACGCTGTGGAGCAGCAGCACCGGCACCGCCCCCGCCCTCATGGCCGGCCCGCCGGGGTCGCGCTCGGGGCCGTGCGGCCCAGCCCGCCGCCCACCAGGTGGCTGATCCGTCGGGCCCGCCGACGTCCTGCCAGGTACCCCGCAGGACCGCTGACCAGCCCGGCCAGGTGCCGGACGCGGTGCCCACGTCGCATGTTGTCGAGCGTGGTCGCCTGCCCTGAGGACCTGCTCATGTGTGCCAGACCGGCAGGGACCAGGCGGATCAGGGGGGCGATGCCGTCGGGGTCGGTCAGCGCACACCTGGTCAGGTAGGCGCCCAAGCCCTTGCCGTAGCCGTAGGCCTGCCGTCGCAACGAGCCGGGCTCGTCGGAGTGGTGGTGGCGCACGATGGCAGCCGGCTGGTACACGACTGCGTGGCCGCGGACCACCAGGTCGTGGAGCACCGCGAGGTCGTCACCGCCGGCACCGGGGCTGCCGGCGCCCAGGGACAGGTCGAACCCCCCGACCTCGGCCAGCGCGGCGCGACGGAACGCCATGTTGGCCCCCGAGCCGTACCGCCCGACGGCGTAGGCGAAGAGCGGGTCCCGACCCCTGGTGTTCTGGTCGATGTGGAACCGCCGGACGTCGAAGCCCTTGCCGAAGCCCGCCCCCTCGGCCCTGACCTGCAGCGGGTGGTCCAGCCGTGCGGGGTAGATCAGGCCGGTCACGGCGCCGGCGTCGGGGTGCACCGCGAAGGTCTCGGCGACGGCTCCCAGCCACGCCGGGTCGACCTCGACGTCGTCGTCGGTGATGGCGACCAGGTCGGTGTCGACCGCGCGCAGGCCGGCGTTGTGGGCGGTGGACAGCCCCTTGATCGGCTCGTGGACGTACGACACGTCCAGACCGTCCGCTGCGGCCTGCGTCACGACCTCGCGTGTGATGCCGGGCGACAGGACGTTGTCGACGACGACGACCCGGAAGGGCGCGTAGGCGACCCGCGCGAGCGAGTCGAGGCACCGCCGCAGCGACTCGGGCCTGTTCCGGGTCGCGATCAGCACGGTGACGGGCGCACCGGTGGTCGGCAGCGGCCCGTCGGTGGGGGGTGCGCCGTGGGCGTCCAGCAGCTGCGAGGCGAGGATGTCCAGCACCTCCGCGGAGATCATGCGGCGTGCGAAGGGCATCACCGACGTGCCCAGCGGCCGCCCCGAGCGACGGAACAGGATCTGGGCCCGCTCGTAGGGCCGGCCGGCCGGATCGGTGCCGGCCCGTACACCGGGCGGGAGGTCGGTGATCTCGACGTCGACCAGCTGCAGCGGTCTGAACCCGGCGGTGACCCTCATGACGCCCTGCCTCTCTCGGTGAGGAACCCTGCTGCCGCGACGCCCACGCCGGCGACCATGGCCGCTGCGCGTGCCGGCCCGCCCGACCGCCAGCCCCGCGGTGAGGCCAGGCCCTCGAGCACCCCGCGGGGGATGGTGCGCCGCACGTAGTCGGTCTCGCGCGACAGGCCCTCCTGACGACCGACCGAACCGACCATCCGGGCCTTGGACCGCCCCTCACCGTGGCAGCGGCGGACGAAGTAGCCGAACCGCTGCCGCGGCGCAGGGACCGCATGGTCCACGACCAGGGCGGGGTCGAAGACGACCGACTCGGGGCCGTGTCCTGCCCGGATGCGGATGCAGACCTCGGTCTCCTCCGCGCCCAGCAGCGTCGTCGCGGTCCGTCCGACGGCAGGGTTGAACCCACCGATGGCGACGAGCGCGTCGGCCCGGAACGCCATGTTGCAGCCGATGATGTTGCGGATCGGTGTCGCGGCGTCCGGCATCCCGCGGTGCGAGCAGCCCACGACCCAGTCGAACTCCGGCGGGAACCAGGTGGGGCGTGCCCCCTCCCACACCGGCACGGCGCGCCCACCGACGGCCTGCACCCGGGGGTCGAGGAACCGCGCCTGCATGCCTGCGACCCATCCCGGACGGGCCACCGCGTCGTCGTCCAGGAACGCCACGACCGGCTGGTCGTTCAGGGCCACACCGGTGTTGCGGGCCCCGGACAGCCCGGGCGGACCGGTCGAGGCGACGACCTGCAGGTCGGCCGGCCCCTCCAGGGCCTGCAGCCGCTGGCACGCCTCCAACAGCTGCGGGTTGTGGTCCACCACCAGGATCGTGCGCGCCGGTCGCGGACGCTGCTCGTCGACCGAGCGCAACGCCCGCCGCAGCTGCGGCAGCCGGTCGGTGGTGTAGGCGCACACGACGACGGCGACGCCCGTCGCTGAGCTCACGCCCCGGCCCCTGCGGACGCCATCTCGATCCGCACACCAGCGTCCAGGTCGATCACGACGTCGGGGCCCCGCACACCGTCGGGCGTCGGCGCCGGTCGCACCCGCTCGGTGAGGATCGTGCGGAGGACCCTGAACCCGTCACGCACGGTCCGCAGGTTGCTCGTGCCGTGCAGCCGCGGTGCCTCGAACGACGCCACCTCGGTGATGCGCAGGTCCGCTCGGATGGCCCGGATCGCCATCAGGGTCTCGATCTCGAACCCGTCGCAGTCCAGGCACAGCCGGTCCACGACGTCGCGCCAGAAGGCGTTGTAGCCGTAGCACAGGTCGCTGAAGGTGGCCCCGAACAGCAGGCGTGCGAGGAGCCGCAGACCGTGGTTGCCGGTCGACCGGTACCACTCCATGTCCGTCGTCCCGCCGCCCTGCACGAACCGGGTGCCCTTGGCGAACTCCGCGCCCGACAGCAGCGCGCCGACGAAGGCGGGGATCTCCTCGGGGTCCGCCGAGCCGTCGGCGTCCAGGGTGACCACGATCGCACCGGTGGACGCCGCGATCCCGCAGATCAGGGCGTCGCCCTTGCCCCTGCCCGTCTGGTGCACCACCCGCACATCGGGCAGCAGCCTGGTCGCGACATCCACGGTCCCGTCCGTCGACCCGCCGTCGACGAGGACCACCTCGTGGACCCACAGCGGGATCCGGGGCAGCACGGCCGGCAGGTTCCGCGCCTCGTTGAACGTCGGCACGACCACCGACACCGAGGGCCAGGTGTGGGACGGCCTGTCCTCAACCGCCGGCATCGACCCGCTCGACGATCCGCTCGATCCGTGCATCGCAGCCTCCTGTTGCAGGCCCCCGCCGCCCCCTCAGGCTGACGTCAGATCCCGCGATCAACTAGTGCGCCGACCGCGGACGATAAATACACAGGGCTTGAAAAAGTGAACTGGATGTCTGAGGGTGCCCACCACACGTGACCGAGGAGGGGAGATGATCCCGCGGCGGGGCACATCGATGTTGGGAGTGGAGACCACGCACCTGCTCGACAGGTGCCGACAGGGTGACCAGGAGGCGTGGGAACGCCTGGTCCACCGCTACGACAGGCTGGTGTCGTTCGTGGCGCGCAGCAACGGGCTGACGCCCGAGCAGTGCGCGGACGTGGTGCAGACGACGTTCGCCGAGCTGCTGACCCAGCTGGACCGGCTGACCGAGCCGTCACAGCTGTCGGCCTGGCTGGCCACGGTCGCCCGCAGGACCGCATGGCGGGTCGTGGAGCAGCAGCAGCGCCTGACCGACCTGGCCACCGCCCAGGAGGAGCGGGTGATCGACCTGACGGATCGGGCGCCCGATGCGCTGGACGACCTCGAGCGTCGGGAGTGGCTGCAGGCCGGTCTGGATCGGCTCGACGGCCCCTGCCGGCACCTGCTGACGGCCCTGTTCCTGGACCCGAGCGAGCCCAGCTACGAGGAGGTGGCGGCCCGGTTGGGACGACCCTGCGGGTCGGTGGGACCGACCCGCAGACGGTGCCTGGAGAAGCTCAGGGCAGAGCTGGACCGGCTGGACCGCATCCCCTCCGGCAGCGTCCGCGAGGGCGGCCCCTAGGTCAGCGCGACGCGCGAGTGGTCGCCCAGCATCAGCCGCATGGCCGCGGGCTTGCGGGTCGAGCGGGTGACCTCGACCTGCTTGCCGATCAGGCTGTCCTCCATGCGGTCGACGTCGCTGATCGAGGTCTCCTCCAGCACGATGGAGTGCTCGATCTCGGAGTCGGTGATCTCGCAGGAGTGGTAGATCGCGGTGTAGGGGCCGATGAAGGTGTTCACCAGCTTCGTGCCCCGCCCGATGATCGCCGGACCGCGGACGGTGGAGTTGACCAGCTCCGCCCCCTCCTCGATGACGACACGGCCCTGGATCTCGGAGTCGGCGTCCAGCGTGCCGTCGACCCGCTGCTCGTAGGTGTCCAGCACGATGCGGTTCGCCTCGAGCATGTCGTAGAGCTTCCCGGTGTCCTTCCACCAGCCAGTGATCGTGCGCTCGGCGACCGTCTGCCCCTGGTCAATCATCCACTGGATGGCGTCGGTGATCTCCAGCTCACCCCGTGGTGAGGGGTCGATGGCGTGGCAGGCGTCCATGATCTTGCCGCTGAACAGGTACACGCCGACCAGCGCCAGGTCGCTCTTGGGCTCTGCCGGCTTCTCGACCAGCTGGGTGACGTGCCCGTCGGGCCCCAGCTCCGCGACGCCGAAGCGCTCGGGGTCGCGGACCTTGGCCAGCAGGATCTGGGCGTCGGGCTGGCGCTCCTCGAACTGCTGGACGAACTCGGTGATGCCGCCGGCGATCAGGTTGTCACCCAGGTACATCACGAAGTCGTCCCGGCCCAGGAACTCCTCGGCGGTCAGCACCGCGTGGGCCAGGCCCAGGGGCTCGGGCTGGGGGACGTAGGTGACGCTGATGCCGTAGCGGGAGCCGTCGCCGACGTAGGCCTCGATCTCGGGGCCCGTGTGGCCGACGATGATGCCGACCTCCTTGATGCCGGCGGCGGCGATGGCCTCCAGACCGAAGTCGATCACTGGCTTGTTGCCGACCGGGACCAGCTGCTTGGCGGAGGTGTGGGTGATGGGGCGCAGACGGGTGCCTGAGCCACCGGCGAGGACGAGTGCCTTCACGGTGTGACTTCCTTCGGGGTGGGGTGCGGTGTGGACGCTAGCGGACGTCGCCGGAGGTCAGCACTGGACCTCGCTGAGCGTGGCACCGACGAACTCCTCCTCGGAGGGCTCTGGCACCGGCGTCGCGGACGCGTCGTCGGTCTCTGTGGTGGTGGCGACCGGCTCGGGCGCGAAGGCCGAGGGGTCGAACCGTCCGCCCAGGATCAGGGTCAGCCGGTCCATGTCGCCGTTCCCGGCGTTGATGGCGATGCCGCCCAGCGTCTCGCTGAGCAGCTCCGCCTGGTCCTGTCGGTCCGGCGGGTACAGGATGAGGGAGTTGTCGAAGCCGTAGTTGGGGGCCGTGCCCGTCTCGTCGACGGTGAAACCCAGGTCGGTCAGGACCTGCGCGGTCTCCTCGGCCAGGCCGTCGGCGTCCGAGCCGTTCTGCACCAGGACCGGGACGACGTTCCCCGGGGTCAGCTCGACCGGTCCCGCGTCGGTGCCGACGTTGTCGGGCAGCAGGTCGCCGTCGCGGAACGCGCGGTACAGCGCCTCGGCCTCGTCCTCGACGGCGTAGACGACGGACGCCTCACCCAGCTGTCCGGTGTAGCCCGGGACGGTCCTGGCGTCCACCGCCCCGGAGGAGATGTTCCGGACGCTGTCGACCAGCTCGATCATCTGGCGGACGCCGAAGTTCCGGTCCGTCTCGAGGGTGTCCGACACCGACCCGATCAGCTGGGCGACAGCGGCCGGGTTCAGCAGGGTGCCCACGCTGGTGGCCTTGTTGATCATCTCGCGGGCGAACCGCTGCTGACGTGCGATGCGCCCGAAGTCGCTGTCGATGCGCCGGGCACGGACGAACTGGATAGCGGTGACCCCGTCGAAGGGGACGCAGCCGGAGGGGATGTCCAGACCCGAGAAGCGGTCCTGCAACGGCTCCTCGATGTAGAACGTGACCCCGCCGAGGGCGTCGACCGCCTGCACGAAGCCGGCGAAGTCCACGCGGGCGTAGTGGTCGATCGCGATGCCGCTCTCGGCCTCGATCGTGTCGACCAGGCACTTCGGGCCCAGGCCCTCGGCCTGCTGCTCGCCGATGAAGAAGGCCTGGTTGATCCGGCCCCGCGACCCGTCGCAGCGCTCGACGACCAGGTCGCGCGGGAACGACAACATGGCGGCGGTGTCCGTCGCCGGGTCGATCTGCAGCAGGATGATCGTGTCGGTCAGGTCCGTCCCCGTCGCCTCGGTGCCGATGGCGGCGAGCTGCTCGGGGGTCAGCCCGTCACGGGAGTCCGAGCCGACCAGCAGGATGTTGGTGCGGCCGACCGTCTCCTCGACCCCCGACACGTCCAGGGAGCCGGCGCCAGGGGTCGCCGGCGCGAACCCCTGCTCGGGACCGTTGACGATGTCCACGGCGTTGCTGTTGACCTGACGCAGCTCCCAGTAGACGAGCCCCGCGTAGCCCCCGGTCATCAGCACCGAGAACGTCGCCACCAGCACGACGGCGATCAGGCCCACCCGCATCCAGTCGGGGCCACCGTTGCGGGGCTTGCCGTGTGCGACCGACGGGCCGAACACGCCAGGCTGCAGCGCACCGTCGAACGGTGTGTCTGAGGCGGACGCAGCCACGGCTCGGGGATCTCCAGGATCGTTGGGGGAGGGAAGGGGGTGCACGGCGTGGGCACGCAGCGACACCCCGCGTGGCGGCAATCGTATCGCCGCGATGACCCGATCCACCGCTGTCCGTGCGGTGGACCATCGGTCGGGGGCCCTGTCGGCCACCGTCCGCCGGGCTACCGTCGGCGCGCCATGACCACCATCTTCGATGCCCTGACCGACCAGCGCCGACGTCTGGGGGACCGCCCCGCGGTGGTGTTCGCCGACGCCGGGACCGGCGAGCGGACCGAGCTGAGCTTCGCCACCCTGCACAACTGGGTGTCCAAGACGGCCAACCTCCTGCTGGACTCCTTCGACGCCGGGCTCGGCGCCGAGGTGTCCCTGGCGGTCCCGCTGCACTGGATGGTGCCGGTCGTGGCGCTGGGGACCTGGGCCACCGGTGCCGCCGTCAGGGTCGCCCCCGGCGGGGACGTGCGGGTGGGTCACGAGGACGACCCCGACGCCGGCGGGTCGGACCTGCTGATCGGGGTGGGCATGGGCGGCCGGCCGACCGGTGACCCGGGCGAGGCCCTGACCGTGGTCGACGTGCTGGCGCAGCCCGACGAGTTCGTCGACGACCCCGGCGACGAGGGCGCCTGGGCGGTCGACGGACGGACCCAGGCGACCCTGCTGGCGGAGACCCCGCAGGACGGCAACGGCGTCCGCGTGATGGTGGCGGGGGACCGCGTCACGCAGGACCTCGTCCTGCTGGTCGCCCGGACGCTCCCCGCGGGGATCGGCCTGGTGCTGGCCCGCGGGTACGACGAGGCGGGCCTCGCGCGGCTGGCCGACCAGGAGGGGACGGCCTGACGGGGCTTCCCCGGCAGCTCCTGCAGGTGTAGCGTCGGCAGGGCACCAGGTCGCGAGCACGTCACGGAGGTGAGGGTCCCATGGCAGGAACCCACCTCGCTGCGCGCGTCTGAGCGGAGACCTCCCCGGCGCGCGCGTCCGGCCCACAGCGGCCGTCCGCCTCGCACCACAGGAGCACCACCGTGTCCCACGTCGACGA
>JBFKGB010000162.1:0-7717 GCA_041633535.1 Euzebya sp.
CCGCTGTGGGAGGTCCACCTGGTGGAGGGGCTGGAGCCCGCCACCGAGGGTGGCCCCAGGCGCTTCGCGATCTACGCCAAGTTCCACCACTCGATGTTCGACGGCGTCGGCGCCATGCGGATGATGCGGCGGATGTTCTCCACCGACCCGACGCGCCGGGACATGCCGGCCCCGTGGGAGATCTCCGCCGACGCGCCCCGCCAGACGGGTGCGGACAGCGTGGTCAAGGTCGACCGGCGACGACGGCTGGACCTGCTGGGGCCGGTCAAGTCCGTCACCAACGTCACACGCGCCCTGGGCAGCCAGTTCATCGACCGCAAGCGACGGGTGGAGGGGGAGGTCATGCCCTTCAGCGCGCCGGCCTGTGTCCTGAACGGCCAGATCACCGGCGCCCGCCGCTTCGCCGCCGACGGCTACTCCTTCAGCCGGATGGCCGACACCGCCAAGGCGCTGGACGTCTCGCTGAACGACGTCGCGCTGGCCATGTCCAGCCACGCGCTGCGTGCCTACCTGCGCGAGATCGAGGCGCTGCCCGGCCGTCCGCTGACCGCGATGATCCCGGTGTCGATCAGGTCGGAGGAGGAGGGGGCCAGCGGCAACTCCCTGTCCTTCCTGGTCGCCGACCTCGGCACCCACCTGCCCGACCCCGAGGACCGGCTGGCCCGCATCCACACCTCGATGGAACGCGGCAAGGCCCGCCTGGCCTCGATGAGCACCACCGAACGGATCGGCTACGCCATCGCCATCACCAGCCCCTACCTGCTGGGGCCGATGATGGGCTTCGCGGGGCACGGGCGACCCGTCGCCAACGTCGTCATCTCCAACGTCCCGGGGACCCGCGAGGTGCAGTACTTCGACGGCGCACGGCTGCAGGGCATGTACCCCGCCTCGTTGCTGCAGCAGGGCAACGCCCTCAACATCACGCTGACCTCCTACGTCGACGAGATGCAGTTCGGGCTGACCGCGTGCCGCCGCACCCTGCCGGGCATGCAGCGGATGCTGGGCCACCTCGAGGAGGGGCTGGTCGAGCTGGAGAAGCTGGCCGGCTGAGGGGCCAGACGCCACCCAGTTGACAGCCGGGTCGACCTCGGCAGCAGGATCCCGCCACTCGGGCGTCGAAGGGTGGGCCTCATCCACCCTCGACCCAGGGAGCCTCGTTGTCCTCGCGGAAGCGTTTCCTCACGATCCTGTCCGTCCTGTCCCTGCTGGGTGCCCTGGCCGGCCCCGCAGCAGGCCAGTCCCCCCGCCTGCCCGACTCGCTGGGCGCCTTCTGTGCGACCGGCGGTGCAGGGACGACCGTCGCCGACCTGCTGGCCCCCGGTGCCGAGGTCGTCGCCGAGGTCGGTGACCAGGCCCTCACCCTGGTGCCCGGCGTGTACCCGGGGATCCGCGAACGTCTGGTGTCGCCGGCCGAGGGCATCTGGTGCCCCGCCTCGGCGCTGAACCTGGTGGTCGACGCCGACTCAGACGCCATCGAGCTGGCGACCCTGGCCGCCACCGTGCTGCCGGCCGCCCACTTCGACGGCGTGACCGTGACCGACGCCGTCGAGGTCGCCCCGGGCGAGGTGCACCTGACCACGCACGCCCGCACCAACGGCGTCGTGGCCGACTGGGTCGTGCGCACCGACGCCACGGGGGTCCGCAGCGCCGAGTGGACCGCCACCGACCTGGGCGTGGCCCCGTTCGAGGCGCAGATCGAGGGCCTGACCGCCCTGCCCGGCGCGACGATGGGGTACGAGCGCAGCGCCGACGGTTCCCTGCAGCCGACGGTGGACGTGCTGGCCCTCGCCCGTGCGGAGATGGCAGCGGACCCCTCGCCGTTCATCAGCGTCGAGGCCGAGGACGGCTTCACGATGCACGTCGTCGTGGGCGACGGGACCTTCTACCCGCAGGCCGCCAACTCGCTGGCCGGCACGAACCTGCCCCGCGTCTACGGCGGTCTGGGCCCTGACGCCGGCAGCGACACCGGCAACGAGCAGGTCGACTACCTGCGGATCATGGCCGAGGCGCTGGAGATCAACTACGCCGACTTCCTGGACTGGGGCTTCGAGAAGGGCTGGGTCGACGACGAGGGCAACCTGTACGTCGACGGTGCGCTGTCGGCCTACTGCCTGGCCTGCGTCCTGGTCAGCGAGTACTTCAACATCAACATGAGCCGCGCCGCCCACGAGGCCATCGCCGTGCTTGGCTACACCTACCCCGACGTCCGCCTGGCCCTGATCGACATCATCGGCCACGAGATGATCCACAACATCCAGAACGCCTACGGCAAGCCCGACAGCACCCGTGGGGGCCGCAACAACGCCTTCAGCGAGGGGACCGCCCGGTTCTCCGAGACGATCCACTCCTACTCCGAGGTCTCCCACCAGCCGAACTCGCTGGTCTACGCCAACGACACCAACGGCTGCAACGGCTGGCAGGGCAACAACGCCGACGCGGCGTTCGCGGCAGGTCCCCTGACCGGGCAGTCCTACGACGCCTGCTACTTCTGGATGACCTTCTACGCCTCCTACGGCATCGACGCCTTCGCCGAGGTCTTCCGCAACACCGAGGGCCTGGAGTCCGGTCGCGGGTGGCAGATCTACGACAGCGCGATCCTCGCCGGCGCGCGGGCCGTCGACCCCGACGCGACCCTGCAGGAGGTCCTGGCCAACTTCGCCGCGATGAGCCTGACGGGCCGTGACTACCGCTGGGGTGCTGCCACCGACCCGGACGCCCCGGTGCTGGACTGGGCCGAGTTCCTGGACCTGTGGACCCCCACGGCCACCATCGACTCGGGGCCGGCGTCGGCGAACCTGCGTGACGGCGGGATGGCCGCCTTCGAGGTCCTCGGCGGCGGGACGGTCACGTCGCTGTCCACCGACGAGGGCCACGCGGCCGTGCTGGTCGTCGACGACGGCGGGTCAACGACCGTGGAGATGCTGCAGGTCGGGTCGCTCGTCGAGGTGCCGGCCGGCCAGACCGGCTGGCTGGTCCTGCTGAACGCGAGCACCCAGACGAGCACGGTCACGGTCGACCTGGCCCCGTCCTCCCTCAGCTGACACACCCCGTCGACGCCCCCGGCCCCCACGTGGCCGGGGGCGTCGTCATGAACAGGTGGAATGCGGGACGGAGGGAGGGAGTTCCCAGGGCATGAAGGTCATCGACAGGCTCCGCGACCGGTGGGAGTGCCGCAAGGTCGGCACGCTCATGCAGTCCCACCTTGACGGGGCCCTGACCGCCGAGGACGCACGCCGCGTCTCCTCCCACCTGGAGGCATGCCGCCGCTGCGGCATGGAGGCGGAGGCCTTCCAGGCGCTCAGCGCCGCCGTCGCCCGGCTGAGCACACAGACCGACCCCGACGCGCTCGCGCGTCTGGGCCGCCTGGTCGCCGAGCTGGACGACGCCCCCGACCCTCCACAGGAGACCCCTCCCTCATGAAGCCCCTGAACCTCGCCCTCACCCGCGGTGCCCCCGCCGTCCCCGTCATCCTGCGCGTCACGATGGGCCTCATCATGGCCGCACACGGCTGGCAGAAGCTGACCGTCATGGGTGCCGCCAACTTCGGCAACGGCATGCTCGCCGGTCTGGGCGTCCCCGCCCCGGTGCTGATGGGCAACGTCGTCACCTACGCCGAGCTCGTCGGCGGCATCCTGCTGATCATCGGCCTGGGCAGCCGCATCACCGCCGCCGTCCTGGCGCTGATCCTGGCCGTCGCCACCGTCCTGGTGAAGACCGACCTGGGGCTGATCGCACCGATGGGCGCCAACCTCCCCGGCGCCGAGCTGGACCTTGCGCTGATCGCCGGCCTGGTCGGCGTCATGCTGCTGGGCCCCGGCCCGCTGTCGGTCGACAAGGCCATCGGCATCGAGGTCGACACCGTCACCGGGACCCCGGGGAAGACGACCGTCACGGTCTGACGACCGCCCACTGGACGCAGGCCACGTGCCGCACGGACCGACCTCTGCACCCGACGCCGACCGACCTGATCGGTTCGGCAGCCAGGTGCTGCCCGAGGTCGAGGTCCTGCTGCGCGTGGCCACCCGCATGACCGGGGACCCCGTCGACGCCGAGGACCTGGTCCAGGAGGTGCTGCTGCGCGCCCACCGCGGCATCCACACCTTCGACGGCCGGCACCCACGCGCCTGGCTGCTGACGATCATGCGCAACACCTGGGCGTCCATGAACCGGCGCCGTCGCGTCCACATCGCCGATGATCCCGACGGGATCCGGCTGGCGGCCGCCGAGGCCGTCGACGGCGACAGCGACCCCGAGTCACAGGTCATGGACCGGATGCTCGAGGGCCCGCTGGCCGACGCGCTGCTGGCCCTGAGCCCGGCCCACCGCGAGATCGTCCTGCTGGTCGACGCGGAGGGTCTGAGCTACGCCGAGGCCGCCAGCCTGCTGGGGGTGCCCGAGGGCACCGTCATGAGCCGGCTGCACCGGGCCCGCCGCAACCTGCGCACGCGCATCGACCGTGCGTCGCTGTTCGCCGGGACCGGCACAGCCCGACGAGGCGAGACCGGCACAGCCCGATGAGGAGACCCATGCACGCCCGCCCCCTGCTCGCCCTCGCCCTCCTGCTGCTGTCGACCGCGTGCAGCCCACCAGCCGCCACCCCGTCGGCGGAGGCCACCACGGCCGCTGCAGCACCCACCGCCACCGCCACCCCCGCACAGGTCGACGTGCCCGAGGGGGCGGGCACGCAGACCTGCATCCCGGGTGACCAGCTGCCCGACGGCGACGTGGACGACGCGCCCGTGGACGGCGGTGCGATCTTCCCGTGGGAGCTGTCGGACCCGCCGGTCGCCGACGGCTTCGACCTGTCCCGGGTGATCAGCGGCGGCCCGCCGCCGGACGGCATCCTGCCGATCGACGAGCCCTGCTTCGACCAGGTCGGGGCGGCCGCGGAATGGCTGACCGCCCGGTCGCCCGTGATGGTCGTGGAGGTGGCGGGCGACGTCCGGGCCTACCCGCTGGCGATCCTGACCCAGCACGAGATCGTCAACGACGTCGTCGGCGGGGTGCCGCTGGTGGTGACCTACTGTCCGCTGTGCAACAGCGGTCTGGTCTTCGACCGGATGGTCGACGGTGCGGTGCTGGACTTCGGCACGTCAGGCCGGCTGTTCCAGTCCAACCTGGTCATGTACGACCGCCAGACCAAGGGGCTGTGGAGCCAGTTCACCGGTCAGGCGGTGGCGGGCGCGCCGTACGTCGGCACCGAGCTGCAGCGGGTCCCCAGCAGCCTCGTGGGCTGGGCCGACTTCGTCGCGGCGGCGCCTGACGGGCTGGTGCTGTCGCGTGACTCCGTCGCCGGCCGGGACTACGGCCGCAACCCCTACCCGGGGTATGAGGGGAGCGGCGACGGCTTCCTGTTCGAGGGACCCCGCGACGACCGGCTGCCCCCCAACACCCGCGTCGTGGGGCTCGGCGAGGAGGAGGGCTTCGTCGCCGTGCCGCTGGAGGACCTGCGCGCCGCACGCGTCGTCGAGCTCGACGTCGACGGACGGCCGGTGACCCTGTGGTGGGCCCCCGGTCAGGCCAGCGCCCTGGATGCCGCGACCGTGGACGAGGGTGCCGACGTGGGGTCCGCCGTCGCCTACGAGACGTCCGTGGACGGCCGCGAGCTGTCCTTCCGGCCCGACGGTCAGGACGGGTTCGTCGACACCACCACCGGCAGCACCTGGACGCTGCTGGGCCGCGCCGTCGAGGGTGAGCTGGCCGGGACACAGCTGGTCCCGGTCGCCCACGACGACACCTTCTGGTTCGTGTGGTTCGCGTTCCGTCCCACCACCACCGTTGCCGGGTGAGCGCGGCGGGTCGGCTACCCTGCGGCCATGCGAATCGGCATCCTGCGCTTCCCCGGAACCTGCGACGACCGTGACACCGCCTTCGCGGTGCGGGTGATCGGCCACGAGCCGGTCGAGCTGTGGCACGGCGACGGCGACCTGCAGGGCGTCGACGCCATCATCGTCCCCGGTGGGTTCAGCTACGGCGACTACCTGCGTGCCGGCGCGATCGCCCGCTTCAGCCCGGCGATGGCCAGCGTCATCGGCTTCGCCGGCGACGGCGGTCGGGTGCTGGGCATCTGCAACGGCTTCCAGGTGCTGTGCGAGGCCCACCTGCTGCCGGGCGCCCTCACCCGCAACGTCGGCCTGCGCTTCCTCCACCAGCGCCAGCACCTGCTGTGGGGGGACCGCGTCATCGACATCCCGCTGAAGAACGGCGAGGGACGCTACGTCCACCCCGACCCCGACGCGCTGGCCGCCGCAGGCCAGGTGCTGGTGCGCTACTGCGACGCCGAGGGGAACCTGACCGAGGGGTCCAACCCCAACGGCAGCGTCGGCGCGATCGCCGGCGTGACGAACGAGGCGGGCAACGTCGCCGGCCTGATGCCCCACCCCGAGCACGCCGTGGACCCGCTGGTCGGCGGCCGCTCGACCGACGGACGCGCGTTCCTGCTGGAGCGTCTGGTCGGGTCCTCCGTCCCCGCCTGACCGACCCCCGGTTCGTGTTCCCCACGCCACCGCGTACCCTCTCGACCTGATGGCACATCCCGCACCCGCCCCGGATCCCCGCACGCTCGCCGGCTCGCTCGGCATGACCGACGAGGAGTACGACAAGGTCGTCGAGACCCTCGGGCGCGAGCCGTCCACGGCCGAGCTGGGCACGTACTCGGTGATGTGGTCGGAGCACTGCTCCTACAAGTCCTCCAAGATCTACCTGAAGACGCTGCCGACGGAGGGACCCAACATCCTGGTGGGTCCCGGCGAGAACGCCGGCGTGGTCGACGTGGGCGACGGGCTGGCCGTCACCTTCAAGATCGAGTCGCACAACCACCCCTCCTTCGTCGAGCCCTTCGAGGGCGCGGCGACCGGGGTCGGCGGCATCATCCGCGACATCCTGACCATGGGGGCGCGGCCCCTCGCGCTGATGGACCCGCTGCGGTTCGGTGACCCGACGCTGGCCAAGACCCGCTGGGTCGTCGACGGGGTCGTCCGCGGCATCAGCCACTACGGCAACTCCATCGGGGTCCCGACCGTCGGCGGCGAGGTCGTCTTCGACCCCTGCTACAACGGCAACCCGCTGGTCAACGTGTTCTGCGTCGGCGTCCTGCCCTCCGACAACATCCAGCTGGCCAAGGCCGAGAAGACCGGCGACATCGCGGTGCTGATCGGCCAGCGCACCGGCCGTGACGGCATCGGCGGCGCCTCGATCCTGGCGTCCGAGGAGTTCGGCGAGGACGGCGTCGACGACGCCAAGCGCCCCAACGTCCAGGTCGGTGACCCCTTCGCGGGCAAGCAGCTGATCGAGTCCTGCCTTGAGCTGTACGCCGCGGACCTGCTGTCCGGCATCCAGGACATGGGTGCGGCCGGGATCGCCTGCTCGACCTCGGAGATGGCCAGCGCCGCGGGGCTCGGCATGAGCGTCGACCTCGACAAGGTCGAGCTGCGCGAGGCCTCGATGGAGGCATGGGAGATCCTGTGCAGCGAGTCCCAGGAGCGGATGCTGGCCATGGTCAGCCCCGACAACCTGCAGGCCGTCCTGGACATCTGCGCGAAGTGGCAGATCGACGCCACCCCGATCGGTGAGGTCGTCGAGGGCGACCGTCTGGTCTTCCACCGCCACGGTGAGCTGGTCCACGACGCCCCTGCCGGGTCGCTGGCCCACGACGGCCCGACCTACCACCGCCCCGTGACCGACTGGGTCCACCCGCACGCCGACGTCGACGTCGACG
>JBFKGB010000163.1:0-7713 GCA_041633535.1 Euzebya sp.
AAGGGGGCCAGCAGGTCGGCGCGGCGCAGGGCCACGCCCGCCCGGCGGGCCGCCACAGCCGGTGCCAGCGCCTCGCCGAACGCACGGCCCTGCCGCACCTCGCAGCCGGCCAGCCGCCCCACGACGTCGGCGTCGGCGGTGTCGGTGTCCAGGCCGGTCTGCGCCGGCTTGACGTACACGGCGCCGGGCCGCGAGCGCGCCAGCGCTGCGGCGACCAGGGTCTTGCCGACCCCGGTGTCGGTTCCCGTCACCAGCACGCCGTCCATGGCGCCAGAGTGTGGCAGCCCCCCGTCGGTCTCGCCGTGCGACCCGTCCCTGAGCCAGATCCACCATGGTGGATCTGGATCGGTGTCACACCTCGGGCGTAGCGTCGCCCACATGACATCCATACCCGACCGTCCCAACACCGCCCTGCTGGTCGTCGACGTCCAGAAGGGTGTGGTCGCCGACGCCCACGAGCGCGACGCCGTCATCGCCAACATCGCCACGCTGGTCCAGCGGGCCCGTGCGACCGACACGCCCGTGGTGTGGGTCCAACACGCCGACGAAGGGCTGCCCGAGGGGTCCGAGGACTGGCAGTACGTCGACGAGCTCCCCATCGACCCCACCGAACCGGTGGTGCACAAGCGCTACGGCGACTCCTTCGAGCAGACCGACCTGGAGGACGTCCTCGCCGCGCGGCGGATCGGGCACCTGGTGGTCGCGGGTGCCCAGACCGACGCGTGCATCCGCAGCACGCTGCACGGCGCGCTGGTGCGTGGCTACGACGCGACGCTGGTCGCCGACGCCCACACGACGGAGGACATGACGCAGTGGGGCTCGCCAGCCGACCCGGCCCAGGTCATCGGGCACACGAACCTGTACTGGAGCTTCTCGAGGGCCCCGGGGCGTACGGGCGCGACGGTCCCGACGGCCGAGGTGACGTTCAGCGCCTGACCGGTCCGAGGTCCGTCCGCTCCGACGAGCCGACCGACCAGTGCCGGCGCACCGCGTCGACAAGGACGTCGACGTCGTCCTCGTCATGCCCCGCGTGGGTGGTGAACCGCAGCCGTGCGGTGCCCTGCGGCACCGACGGGGGGCGGATCGCGACGACGGAGAACCCCTCGACGGCCAGCGACACCGACAGGGCGACGGCGGCGTCGGGTGCGCCGACGACCAGCGGCACCACGCAGGCGGCCGGCTCCGGCAGGTCGAGCCCCGCGGCAAGGCGTCGGGCCAGGGCGGTGGCCCGCTGGCGTCGGTCCGGCTCTGCCTGCGCGATGCGCACGCCCTCGGCAGCGGCGGCCATCGTCCCCGGCGGTGGTGCGGTGTCGAACACGAACGGCCGGGCGGTGTTGCGCAGCCAGTCCACCAGCGTGGCGCTGCCGGCGACGAAGCCGCCTGCCGCCCCCACCGCCTTGGACAGTGTCCCCAGGTGCACGTCGACGCGGTCGGCCACCCCCTGCGCGGCCGCCGTCCCACGCCCGTCGGGGCCGATGACACCGCTGCCGTGGGCGTCGTCGACCATGACCATCGCGCCGCTGGCCTCGGCCAGGTCGCAGATGGCCGGCAGGTCCGCGACGTCGCCGTCCATGGAGAACACCCCGTCGGTGACGATCAGCCGGCGGCGTGCGGGGCGGCGCAGCAGCTGGGCCAGGTGGGCCATGTCGTCGTGGCGGTAGACCGCCACGTCGGCCCGCGACAGACGGCAGGCGTCCACGATCGAAGCGTGGTTCAGCTCGTCGGACAGCACCAGGTCGCCGGGCCCGGTCAGCGCGGTGACCGTCCCCAGGTTGGCCATGTAGCCGCTGCTGAAGACCACGGCGTCGTCGGTGTGCTTCCAGGCCGCGAGCGCCTGCTCGAGCTGGTGGTGTGGCGGGGTCCCGCCGTGCACCAGCCGGGACGCGCCCGCCCCGCTGCCCCAGCGGAGGGTGGCATCGCCGGCAGCCGCTGCCAGCCGTGGATCGCGCGCGAGCCCCAGGTAGTCGTTGCCCGAGAAGTCGAGTGGCGGGGCCGGGTCCGCCACGCCACGGTCCAGGACACGGCGTCGCAGGCCGGCGTCGTCCAGACCGGACAGGCCGTCCTGGATCCAGGCCAGCGGGTCGTGACCGGTCATGACGGTCCCAGGACGTCCACCAGGCCGGCCCACAGCCGGTCCAGCAGCATGGTGGCCTCCTCGGTCGTCATGGCCAGCGCCGGCATCACCACCAGGACGTCCCCCAGGGGGCGGATCACCAGGCCGTGGTCACGCGCGGCGCGGCAGACGGCGTCGCCGACCCGGTCGGCGGGATCGAACGGCTGACGGGTGGCGCGGTCGGCGACCAGCTCGATGCCGACCATCGTCCCGCGCTGCCTGACGTCGCCCACGTGCGGGTGGTCGGTGAAGCGGGCCAGGCCGGCGCCCAGGTGGTCGGCCAGCCGGGCCGCGTTGCCCAGCGTGTCCTCCTCCTGGAACACGGTCAGGTTCGCCAGCGCGACGGCGGCCGCCAGCGGGTTCCCGCTGTAGGAGTGGCCGTGGAAGAACGTGCGGTCGGTGAAGGCCTGAAAGATCTCGTCGGTGGCCAGGGTCGCCGACATCGGCAGGTAGCCGCCGGTCAGGCCCTTGCCCACGGCCATGAGGTCCGGCTGGACGCCCTCGGCGGTGCAGCTGAACAGCGGGCCGGTCCGGCCGAAGCCGGTGGCGACCTCGTCGACGATCAGCAGCGCACCGTGTGCGCGGGTGATGTCGGCCAGACGGCGCAGGTGGCCGTCGGGGGCGGTGATGATCCCGGCCGCGCCCTGGACGCGGGGCTCGACAACGACGGCGGCGATGCGGTCCCCCTCACGGGCGAAGACCTCCTCCAGCGCGTCCGCGCACGCCAGCCCGCAGGTCGTGGGCTCCAGCGACAGCGGGCAGCGGTAGCAGTACGGCTGGGGCACCGCGGAGGTCGTGAACAGCAGCGGTGACCAGGTGGCGTGGAAGGCGTCGATGTGGCCCACGCTGACCGACCCGACCGTGTCGCCGTGGTAGGCCCCGTCGACCGAGACGAACAGCGACCGCTCGGGCTGGTCGCGGAACAGCCAGTAGGCGTAGGCCATCTTCACCGCGACCTCGACGGCGGCCGCGCCGGCCTCGCTGAAGAACACCCGGCTGAGGTCCCCGGGCGCCAGCTCGACCAGACGCTCGGCAAGCAGCGTCGCCGGGGTGTTGGCCAGCCCCAGGTAGGTGGAGTGGCTGACCCGGTCGACCTGGGCGTGCAGCGCGGCATCCAGCGTCGGGTGGCGGTGGCCGTGGACGTTGACCCACAGCGAGGCGTTCCCGTCGATGTAGCGCTGCCCGTCGGCGTCGACCAGCCACACCCCCTCCGCGCTGTCGATGACCAGCTGGTCGTCGGCGGCCCAGCGGTCCATCTGGGTGAACGGGTGCCAGACGTGGGCGGCGTCGAGGGCGCGAAGGTCGGCGTGGGAGGGGGTGGAGGCAGTCACGGGTGCCGGAGGCTATCGCCGGCACCCGCGGTGCACGAAAGCGGGTCAGACCAGCCCGGTGCGCTTCCAGATCGCCATGCCCGGACCCTGGACCAGGCCCAGCTCGGTCAGCACGGCCATGGGCTTGCGGGCCGCCCAGCGGACCGTCTCCTGCCAGTGGGGGTTGTCGGCAGCCGTCTGCTTCGCCTGTCCGACGTCCAGGCCGACGGCGGCGTAGCCGTGCGGGTGCATCAGCAGCTGGTTGACGATCAGCGGGATGAGGGGGAGGAGCAGCCGGGTGCGCTGCAGGTCCCAGCCCTTCAGCTCGTCCAGGTCACGGGACAGCTCGGCGTCGGCGTAGCGCATGTGCCGGGCCTCCTCCACCACGTGGATGTAGGCGACCTTGCGGGTGACCGGCTGGGTGCGGTCGTCGTTCATCCCCTCGCGCTGGATCGCGTCGAGGATCGCCTCGACGTAGTAGGTCCCGGCGAAGGCGACCGCATCGTTGGACAGCGGGGTGGTCAGGATCTCGGAGAGGCCGCGGATCCGGTCGTTGGGCCCGTAGGAGGGGGTGTCCAGCCACGTCAGCAGCCTGCCGAACATGGTGGAGTGCCGGCACTCGTCGGCCACCTCGGTCAGCCCGTACTGGAAGTGCTGGGTCTGCGGATCGTGCCGGCCCAGGTGGCGCAGCAGCATCCGCATCAGGATCATCTCGAAGAAGATGCCGGCGCCCGCGATGGAGGCCAGCTGGTGCCGGCTCAGCTCGACCTGCTGCTCGGTGGTCAGGCTGTCCCACAGCGGGGTGCCGTACAGGGTGGTGCGCTCGGGCTGCATGAACCACAGGCCGTCCTCGGCGGGCGCGTCCCAGTCGACGTCGACCGTCGGGTCGAAGCTGAGCTTGGCGCTGGAGCGCAGCAGCCGCTCGGCGGTGTCCTCACGGCTGACGCGGCGGTGCTTGCCGTTCGTCCCGGCCGCGGAGGGGTCGGGTCGGGTCTCGATGGCGGTCACGGTGTTCCTCCCATGGATATATGAGCCACCACATCATGGCACGTTATGGCGTGGCGGAAAAGTCCCGCCCGTCCCTGCGAGTGACCATGGGGTGGCCTTTTCCGGCCCTCAGGACCCCCACGGGTGCGTTCGAGCCACACCAGGTGACCCCGACCACGCGGCGTTGGTCACTCGCACGGGAGGGGGGGGGCGCATGGCTGACCCCGCCGGTACCGGGAGGGGCACCCGCATGGCCGCCCCCGTCGGTACCGGGACCTTGGTCCCTGGCGGCCACCGCCGACCGGCCCGGCTGTGATCGCGGCGGGTCCCGAGCATCCCTTGGACACGTTCCACGTCCGAGGGAGTCAGCATGTCAGCCAAGGTCCATCCGTTCACCGCGCTCGTCGGCGCGGTCGCGCTCGTCGCGGCCCTGCTCGGCGTCGTCGCGATCCAGCGCACCGGTGACGCCGCGACCACCAGCGCCGTGAGCCTCGATGACACCAGCACGGCCGACACCACCCCCGTCGACGGGGCCGGTGCAGAGGGGGCCGAGGTGACCCCGGTCGCCGCAGGCGGTGGCGGCGAGGTGACCGTGGGGCTCAGCGAGTTCGCGGTCGACCCGGGCACCGTGACGGTCGGCCCAGGCGGGTCCCTGGCGGTCACCAACGAGGGGGCCATCCCCCACAACCTCGCCATCGAGGGGATGGAGGCCGACTTCGGCACCGCCGACCTGGAGGCCGGCCAGGCCGAGACCATCAGCCTCGCCGGGCTCGAGCCGGGTGAGTACCCGCTGTACTGCACCATCCAGGGGCACGCCGAGGCCGGCATGGTCTCGACCCTGGTGATCGACGCCGACGCGGCGGCGGCCGGGGCGGGCGAGGCGGAGGAGGAGCTGACGGGCATGGCCCACGCCGAGTGGCTGCGCGCCAACTACGAGGCCAGCGTCAGCCAGTTCCCTGCTGAGACGGCGGCGATGGGCAACCAGCCGATGGATCCGGAGGTCCTCTCCGACGGCACCAAGGTGTTCGAGCTGACCCTCGACGAGACCGAGTGGGAGGTCTCCCCCGGCGAGTTCGTCGAGGCGACGGCCTACAACGGCCAGGTCCCCGGCCCCTGGATCCAGGTGGACGTCGGTGACCGCATCACCATCCGCGTCATCAACGAGCTCGACGACCAGGCCACCTCCCTGCACCCCCATGGCATCTTCCGCCATCCCTTCGAGGTCGACGGGGTCGGCATGATCTCGATGGACCCGATCATGCCGGGTGACGTCTGGGAGCAGACCTTCGTCGCGCAGGAGACCTCGGTGGGCATGTACCACGGACACGACAACGGGGTGCACCAGGTCATCAACGGGGCGTTCGGCGCCTTCACGGTGGGGCAGGTGCCCCTGCCGGCGCAGGCCGACAACGTCGTCGCCGAGCACGTCATGGTGCTGAACGACGCCGGCGAGATCGGGCTGACCCTGAACGCCAAGTCCTTCCCCGCCACCGAGCCCTACGTGCTGGTCGAGGGCGAGCAGATGATCCTGCACTACTACAACGAGGGCCTGACCGCCCACCCGATGCACCTGCACAACAACGCCCAGATGGTGATCGCCAAGGACGGCTACCCGCTTGCCACGCCCGTGGTGATGGACACCGTCAACGTCGCCCCCGGCGAGCGCTACACCGTGGTCGTGTTCGCCGAGTCACCCGGCACCTGGGTGATGCACTGCCACATCCTGACCCACGTCGAGCGCAACGACGGCAGCGTGTTCGGCATGTTCACCGCGCTGATCGTGGAGCCCAGCGACGACCCGACCGTCAACGACGACCTGAGCCGCCAGCTGGGTCGCGACCAGATCCCGTCCTTCCCCGGGCAGACGACCGCGGCGGTGGAGGCCGCCACGGCCGCAGGATGACGCGGATGCCCATCGGCAGGAGGGCCGTGGCCACGCTGGCGCTGCTGCTGGGTCTGGCGACCCTCGGCACGCCAGCCGGCGCGCAGCCAGTGACGCGGACCGGCGCGCAGCCCGTGGCGCCGGCGACGTCCGGGCTGGTCCTGGACACTCCCACCGCCGCGACCCTGACGGTCGACCACCCCTCCCTGCCCCTGCGGTACGAGGTGCTGCCCGAGGTGGTCGACGCCCGGGTCGTGCTGCGCACGCTGGACGTGTCCGACCCGGCCCGGCCGCGGGAGGTGTCGCGGACCCTGATCCACGCCGTCACCGGCCCCCGGTCCGTCGCGATCGATGGCGCCGGCCGGCGTCTGTACGTGGCGGTGCGGACCAACACCCACGTCCTGGACCTGCAGGCGGCCACGTCGCCGGTGCTGCTGGGGCGCATGGCCGACTACATGATCCGCACGCACGAGCACGTCCAGACCGCCGTCGTCGACGACGCGGTGCTGGGGGTCCGCGACCTGCTGGTGATCAGCTCACGCCTTGGGGGCGGCGACGGGTGCTGGACGGGCACCGTCCACGTCTACGACACCACCGGCGCGCTGCAGGACACCCCGGTGGACGTCCTGGAGTCCGACGTGCCGGCGGTTGCCGCGGGCACGCCCTGCCCGGCACCGGTCCTGCGGACCGACGGCGCCGCGCGACGGCTGTCGCTGACCTGGGACGTCTCCGCCGGTGCCGCCGCGGGCCAGTCCGGGCAGATGTCCCCGCGGATGGTGCGACGCGACCACGTCCCCTACGACGTCACCGCCGACTACGTCGCGCTGGTGGGGGTGTGCCTGATCACGTGAGCCGTGCTCAGCGGTCGCGGTGCTCCACCAGGTAGGCGGCGGCCTCGGCACGCCGGGCCACGTGCAGCTTGGACAGGATCGTCGAGACGTAGTTCTTGATCGTCTTCTCGGCCAGGCCGAGCATCTCGCCGATCTCACGGTTCGTGCTGCCCGTCGCGATGGCGTCCAGGATCCGCCGTTCGGTCGGGGTCAGGCGGGCCAGGCGGGGGTCGCTGGCCCCGCCACCCTCCCTGATGCGCTCGAGCACCTTGGCGGTGACCGCCGGGTCCAGCAGGGACTCGCCGGCGGCGACCCGGCGGATGCCGTCCATCAGGTCCGTCCCGCGGACCTCCTTCAGCAGGTAGCCGGCGGCCCCGGCCATGATCGCGTCGAACAGCGCCTTGTCGTCGTCGAATGACGTCAGCATCAGCACCCGGGTCTCGGGACGCTCGCTGCGGATCTCACGGCAGGCGTCGACCCCGCTCCCGTCCGGCAGTCGGACGTCCATCACGATGACCTCGGGGTGGTAGGAGCGTGCACGCAGCACCGCCTCGGCCACGCTGCCCGCCTCGGCGACGACCTTCATCTCGC
>JBFKGB010000164.1:0-7703 GCA_041633535.1 Euzebya sp.
CCAGCCGCAGCCCCAGACCGAGGCCGCCCCCGAGCAGGACGAGGACGTCTTCACCGGCATCGCCTCGTGGTACGGGCCGGGCCTGGAGGGCAACCAGACGGCCAACGGCGAGACGTTCGACCCCAGCCAGCTGACCGCTGCCCACCGCACCCTGCCCTTCGACACCATCGTGCGGGTGACGAACCTGGACAACGGCAAGGTCGTGGACGTCCGCATCAACGACCGTGGCCCCTTCCACGAGGACCGTGTCCTGGACGTCTCCTCCGGCGCGGCCGACGTGCTGGGCATGAAGGGTGACGGCGTCGCCAACATCCGCGGCGAGATCCTGAGCTACGGCAGCTAGTCCCCGGCGGCTCATGGGGGCGGGCGGGGGCTGCTGACGTACCAGCGCCGTCGTCTTGCGCCACTTGGTCGAAGACGACTGTCCAGGGTGCCCGGGGCGCCGTCGTCTGGCGCCAAGTGGTCGAAGACGGCGGTTCGGGAGCCCGCGGCACCGTCGTCGTGCGCCAAGTTGTCGACGACGACGGTCCAGGGTGCCCGCAGCGCCGCCGTCGTGCGCCAAGTGGTCGACAACGACGGTCCAGGAACCCGACGACCTGCGGCTGCTGGATCACGGGACATCTCCTAGGCTGCTGCCCGATGCGCTCCAACCCCGTCATGTGGACCCCCTCCCCCGCCCAGGTCGCTGCCACGAACATGGCCGCCTTCATGGCGGCGGCACCCGGATCCCCTGGTTCCTACGCCGACCTGCACCGCTGGTCCGTGGAGGACCCCGAGGCCTTCTGGGCCCTGGCGTGGGACCGCTGCGGGGTGGTGGCGGATGCGCGCCCCGAGGCGATCACGGCCGGTGAGGGGATGCCCGGCACCCGCTGGTTCCCGGGGGCCCGGCTGAGCTACGCGGAGAACCTGCTGTCCGGCGATCCCGACGCCCTGGCCGTGGTCGCAGCCGGTGAGGGGCTCGCGCCGCGTCGGATCACCCGGGGCGAGCTGCGCACCGAGGTCGCACGGGTCCAGGCTGCGTTGGTGACCATGGGCGTGGGTGAGGGCGACCGTGTGTGTGCGTTCATGCCGAACGCCGCGCAGACGCTGGTCGTCATGCTGGCCGCCACGGCGCTGGGGGCCGTCTGGTCCTCCACCTCGCCGGACTTCGGTGTCCAGGGGGTCGTGGACCGGTTCGCCCAGGTCGAGCCATCCGTGCTGCTGGTGGCCGACGGCTACCGCTACAACGGCCGGGTGCACCACCTGCAGGACAAGGTGCAGGCCATCGTGGACGCCCTCCCGACCCTCGGCCACGTCATCACCGTCGCCTTCGCCGACGTGGCGCTGGACGTCACCGGTCCGCAGCCGCACGCCTACGAGGCGATCGTCGCGGACGGACCCACCGAGCCGACGTTCACGCGCGTCGCCGCCGACCACCCTCTGTTCATCATGTACTCCTCCGGTACGACGGGCGTTCCGAAGTCCATCGTCCACGGGCACGGGGGCACGCTGCTGAAGCACCTCGTGGAGCACCAGCTGCACACCGACGTCCGTCCGGGCGACCTGGTCATGTGGTTCACGACCTGCGGCTGGATGATGTGGAACTGGCTGGTGTCGGTGCTGGCCAGCGACGCCGCGGTGGTGCTGTACGACGGCAGCCCGACCGCGCCGGACGCCGGCGCGCTGTGGCGGCTGGCCGCCGACACCGGCGTGACGCACTTCGGGACCAGCCCGAAGTTCCTGTCCGCCTGCGAGTCCCTGGGGCTGCGGCCCCGCGACGAGGCCGACCTGTCCGCCGTCCGGGCGGTGCTGTCCACGGGGGCGCCGCTGAACCCCGAGCAGTTCGACTGGGTCGCCTACGCGGTCGGTGACGTGCAGCTGGCCTCGGTCAGCGGCGGCACCGACATCATCGGGTGCTTCGCAGCCGGCGTGCCCGTCCTGCCCGTCCGCCGGGGTGAGCTGCAGGGCCTGGCCCTGGGCATGGCGGTCCAGGCGTGGGGCGAGGACGGCACGCCCGTGGCGGTGGGCCAGAAGGGCGAGCTGGTCTGTGTCCGCCCCTTCCCGTCGATGCCGGTGGGGTTCCACGGCGACCCCGACGGCAGCCGCTACCGCGACGCCTACTTCTCACAACACCCCGGGGTGTGGACGCACGGCGACTTCATCGAGATGCGCCCCGAGGGCGGGGTCGTCATCCACGGCCGGTCCGACACCACGCTGAACCCCGGCGGCGTCCGGATCGGGACGGCCGAGATCTACCGCGCGATCGAGCCGCTGAGCGAGGTCGCCGACTCGATCGTCGTGGGCCGCGACCACGACGGTGACGTCGAGGTCGTGCTGTGCGTGCGGCTGGCCGATGGCGCCACCCTGACCGACGGGCTGGTCCAGCGGATCCGGACGGTCATCCGCTCGGCCACGACGCCGCGCCACGTGCCGGCCCACGTCCTGGCGGTGCCCGACATCCCCTACACGATCTCGGGCAAGAAGGTCGAGAAGGCCGTGCGCACGGTCATCGGCGGCGGCTCCGTCGACAACGCCGACGCCCTGGCCAACCCCCAGGCGCTGGAGGCCTTCAGGCACCTGTTCGGCTGAGCCCTGCCGTCAGCCGGGCGGTGTGTGCCTTGCCGCCAGCAGCGTCAGCGACTGCTGCAGCATGTTGGTGATCTGGCGGCGGCCCAGCAGCCGGATCAGCAGCGCCTGCCACCATCCTGCGGCCTGCTGGCGTGAGGTGATGGTGACCTCGGTGCCCCCGTCGACGGGCTGCAGCAGGATCTCCACGGTCGTGTCCATCGCCAGGGAGGGGGCCGGCTGGTCGTCCAACGTCTCGGCCACGTGCCGCCAGGCGTACCGCCGGGGCGGGTCCTCGGCGGTGACCTCGGTCGTCACGGTCGACTGACGGCCGCCCCAGGACCCCTTCAGGACCCGGGTCCCCGGCTGCGGGGTCTCCACGACGTCGCAGAAGGCGTACCACTCCGCGAACCGGTGTCCCTCGGCGATGTCGGGCCACACCTGCTCGGCAGGTGCACCGACCAGCCGGTGCTGGGTGACCTCAAGCACCGTCGGCCAGCACTGCGAGCGCCTGCTCGGCCAGCTCCGGCCGGCAGATCAGCAGGTCGGGCAGGTAGGGGTCGGGGGTGTTGTAGCGCAGCGGGCTGCCGTCGATCCGCGAGGTGTGCAGCCCGACGGCACGCGCCACCGCCACGGGGGCGGCGCTGTCCCACTCGTACTGCCCACCGGAGTGCACGTAGATCTCGGCGACCCCGCGGACGACGGCCATCGCCTTGGCCCCGGCGCTGCCCATGGGGACCAGCTCGGCACCCAGGGCGTCCGCCAGCCGGTGGGCCTCCTGCGGTGGACGGGTGCGGCTCACGACGATGCGCGGCGTGGCCGCCGCGCCGGGCATGGCCGGGGGTGCGTCGGTGCCGAGGGTCAGGTCCATGCCGGGCAGCGCCACGGCACCGACCGTCAGGTCCTCGGCTGCACGCTCCCACAGCGCCACGTGGACGGCCCAGTCGTCACGGGGTGGCTCACCGAACTCACGGGTGCCGTCCACCGGATCGATGATCCAGACCCGGTCGGCGTCCAGGCGGGCCGCGGTGTCGGTGGCCTCCTCGCTGAGCACGGCATCGTCCGGGACGGCCCGGGCGAGGGCCGCAGCGATGACGCGCTGGGCCGAGGCGTCGCCGGCGTCCTTCAGCGCCTGACGGCGTGCGCCCGGGTCGGGCCGGGAGGCCCGCAGGACGAGCAGGGCGCGCCCGGCCTCATCGGCGATCTCGCGGGCGAGCGTGTGGTCGGACGGGCTGGCCATGGCTCAGGTCCTGTCTGTCGTCGGTGCTGTCGTCGAGGGCTGCTGTCGCTCGGGCAGCAGCACGGCCACCGCGACGTTGTCGCCGGCGCCACCGTCCCCGGCCAGGTCGACGACACCGCGTGCGACCACCTCGGGATCCAGCGTCGTGGACGCCGGCCCGGCGGCCCGTGTGACCAGCGAGGTGAGGCTGTCGGGGTGGGCGAAGTTGGTGAACCCGTCGCTGACCGCGACGACCACGTCGTCGGGGTCCAGGTCGGTCTGCTCGAAGTGCATGGCACCCGCGACCTGCGGCGCCGACCAGCGGTCCCCCAGGAAGTGGTGGCGTTCCCGCGTCAGCTGGTAGGCGACGGCGTCACGCAGCACGAACACCGCCGAGTCGCCGACGGAGGCGTGCGTCACGAAGCGCTGCCCGGCCTCGTCGACGTCGACCACGGCGACGACCAGGGTCGTGCGGCTCAGCCGGTGGGGTGCGGGCAGGGTGCGTCTGGCGGCCCGGATCTGCTCGTTGACGTCGTGGAAGGCAAGGACCGCGCCGCGGCGGTCCCAGCGCGGCTCGGCCTGTGCCGTCATCGCCAGCACCGCGTCGACCGCGACGTGGCTGGCACGGTGGCCGCTGTGCCCGTCGGCCACGACCAGCGTCGTCGCCCGGCCGTGTCGCGAGACGGCGACCGCGTCCTCGTTGGGGTCGGTGTAGGCGTAGGACTTGACGTGGCGTCCACGTGACAGGGCGATCGCCAGATCGTCGGCGACGGTGGTCGCGACGGTCTGGTCGAGCTCGGTGTGGTCACACCCGCGGAGGATGGCGTGCATCGCGGGCTGGACTGTAGTGGTCGCGGCTGCTGCCAACACGGGCGTCCGGGCACGGGTCGTCAGGGCGGGGACGGGCAGAATGGGCGGCACATGCCACGCGACCCCTCCCCTCGTCCTCGTCCGCCCGCCTCACCGCTCGGCGACCGGGTGTCCCGGGGCAGGGACCTGGCGCGCTTCTCCGCCGGCGCCGGGGCGGGCCTGCTGGGTGCACGGTTGCGCGAGCTGGCCGGTCGGGGCGGAGCAGAGTCGGCCTTCCACGCCGAGACCGCCGCGCAGGCCGCCGAGCTGCTGGGCTCCATGAAGGGCCTGGCCATGAAGATGGGCCAGATCGCCTCGTTCGTCGACATCGACCTGCCCGAGGAGATCCGCGAGACCTACCGGGACGAGCTGGCCGCCCTGCGGGCGCAGTCCGAGCCGGTCGACCCCCGGGTGATCGAGGAGGTCGTGGAGGAGCAGTACGGCCTGCCGCCCGACCAGGTGTTCGCCGAGTGGGACCCCACCCCGCTGGCCAGCGCCTCGATCGGGCAGGTCCACCGGGCGGTCCTGCCCGACGGCAGCCAGGTCGCCGTCAAGGTGCAGTACCCGGGCATCGCCGAGGCGATCGAGTCCGACCTGGACAACGCCGAGCTGCTGGCCCCCCTCATCAAGGTGGTCTCGCCGAACCTCAAGGTGAAGCCGCTGATGGCCGAGCTGCGGGACCGCATGAGCGACGAGCTGGACTACCAGCGTGAGGCGCAGTACCAGCAGGCCTTCCACCTGCGCTACGACGGGCACCCCTTCATCCGGATCCCGGCGGTCCACATGGACTGGTGCCGCCCCCGGGTCCTGGTGGGCGAGTTCATGGCCGGCCGCTCCTTCGAGGACATGCTGACCGACAGCGACGAGGCACAGCGTCAGCGACACGCCGAGGCGATCTACCGCTTCAGCTTCGGATCGCTGCACCGCTTCCGTCTGTTCAACGGCGACCCCCACCCCGGCAACTACCTGTTCCCCGACGACGGCAGCGTCGTGTTCCTCGACTTCGGTGCGGTGAAGACCTTCTCCTCGGCGACACGGGTCATGATCAAGCGGCAGCTCGCGCCGCTGTGGGACGACGACGCCGACGCGCTGCTGGCGGTGTTCGACGAGGCCGGCTTCCTGCCCGGCGCCAAGCCCGACCCGCAGCGGCTGCTCAGCTGGTTCAGGCACTTCAACCAGCCGATCCTGGACGACGAGCCGTTCACCTACACCCCGGAGTTCGCGCGCGAGGTCATCGCGGCGACATCGGACCCACGCGGCGGCTACCTGGACATGATCCGCAAGCTGAACCTGCCCCCGGAGTACCTGGTGCTCAACCGCATCCAGTGGGGCATCAACTCGATCATGGCGATGCTGGGCGCGCGCAACCGCTGGCGGGCGATCTCGGAGGAGTTCTGGTTCGGCGCCGACCCGGCCACCCCGATGGGCGAGGAGGAGCGCGGGTTCATCGCCCGTTCGGCCTATCTGGCGTAGGTACGGTACCGTCGTTGTCGAGGGAAAGAGGGGGTATCCTCCCGTCACGCGCGCCCGTTGCGGCCGTTGAGTGGGGAGAGCCTGTCACACACCGGCACTCCCCGGCCGCAGTCCACTGACCAACCGAGGTCGTCAATCTCCATGAAGAAGCTCCTCCTGCTGGCCCTGACGGGGGCCCTGATCGTCCCTGCGCTCCCGGGCGCGGCGCAGACGCCCACACCCACCCCGACGCCGACCGCCACCGCGACCGCCGACCCCGGCCTTCCCGTCCCCGGCGCGACCGCGACCCCGACGGCCACGCCGACGGCGACCGCGACCCCCGACCTGAGCCAGGCCACGGCGACGCCGACCCTGACCTACGCCGGCCGCGGTCTGACCCGGTCGCTGGGCATCAGCCTGGCCGGCAACCCGCTGGCCTTCGGTGTGACCACGTCGCGCACCGCCAACGCCGCGACCGCCGACTGCGACGGGGTGGCCTGCGCCACCGGCGCCGCGGCCGTCGAGCCGTTCGGCGAGACCGCCACCGCCACGTCGCCGGGCAACCCCGGCCCCAACGAGGTCGAGGCGTTCAACCTGGGCGCCGACACCGACCCGCAGTTCGAGCAGCTCCTGACCGCCTCGGTCGGCAGCGCCAGCGCACAGACCAGCGACCAGCCGTCCTCGGCCGGCGTCGCCAACGGCTCCACGATCGACATCACCCTGACCCAGACGGTCATCAACCAGCTGCCGCCCGAGCTGACCGACGGCCTGAACGAGGGCCTCGCCCAGATCGGCGACGCGCTGTCCCCGATCGCCGAGGGCGACCCGACCGGCATCGTCGGTGGCGTCACCGACACCCTCGAGGGCCTGATCGGCGACCTGGGCAGCGGCCCGCTGATGCGGATCCAGATCGGCGAGTCGGCCAGCTCCAGCGAGTTCGCCGACGCCTCCGTCGAGGCCCGTGCCCAGGCGGCCGGCGCGATCATCACCGTCCTGCCGACCCCGGACTCGACCCCGCTGCTGCCCGAGGGCCTCGCGGTCATCGAGGTCACCCCCTCCATCGCCTCGGCCTCCGCCGACGGCACCAACCGCGCCACGGCCGCCGCCGAGGCGTCCGTCGCCCGCATCACCCTCCTCCCCGGCGTGCTGGACGGCATCCCCGACCTTGACCCGGGTGCGCTGGAGGACCTGCCCCTCGGCGACATCATCGACATGCTGCCCCCCGAGGTCGTGGGCCTGCTGCCCGCGCCGATCCTGGACGTCCTGGGCGCCGGTGGCGACCCGTCGGCCGAGCCGACGACCACCGAGTCCGAGACCGAGGGCGAGGCCGGTCCCCTGGACCCGATCCTGGGTGGCTTCATGCAGGCCGACGAGGACTCCGGCGGCTTCGTCATCGACCTGAGCACCGGCTCGGACCAGGTCTGCATCCTGGAGGGCACCCCGCTGGAGACCTGTGTCCTGGTGGGTGGCACCAGCGAGAACTTCACCGATGACGGCCTTGGCGTCGGTGTCCTGGCCGCCGGCGTGGACGTGTCGGCCCTGCGTGCCGACGGCGTGGCACAGCTGGAGCTGGCCGTGGGCCGCTCCGAGGCCGGCGTCGCCGCAGCGTTCGTCACGCCCGCCCCGCCCACCACGCCGA
>JBFKGB010000165.1:0-7692 GCA_041633535.1 Euzebya sp.
GCAGCTGTCCGGGCTGCCCATCGACCCGCTGGTCATACGCGAGCCCATCTGCATGGGTCCGGAGGACCACGTCGCCCGCGCGGCGACGGTGATGGTCGACCGCAACATCCGGCTGCTGCCGGTCGTGCAGGACGGGCAGCTCGTCGGGTCCATCTCACGGTCCGACATCTGCCGGGCCATCGCCGGCACCCGCTGAGGGGGCGACCATGACCATCGACGTGTCAGTGGTCCACCGTGGGACCGCGACCGCCAGGATCGAGCTCCCTGGGGGCGCCACCGTGTCCGCCGCGGCCGACCTGATCATCGGTCGCGACGACACCTGCGCCGTCAGGCTGGACGACCCGAGCTGCTCGCGTCACCACGCCACGGTGACCTGGACCGACGGCACACCGGTGCTGACCGACCTGTCCAGCACCAACGGGACCTACGTCGACGACCGCCGGCTGGACGGCGCGCACGCCCTGTCCTCCGGTGACGTCATCCGTGTCGGTCGCACGACCATGCGCTTCCTGACCACCCCACCCGCGTCGTCGGGTCCGACGGCAGCGACGCGGACGATCGTCCTGCCCGACACGCTTCCGGCCCGTGCGGTGCTGACCGAGGCCGAGCGCGTGAACGGTCGTGAGGGCCACGAGAACCGTGGCTTCCTGTCCTCCTCACACGGTCTGATGCCCGTCAGGCCGCCGGTGCTGTCGCTGCCGGGCGGCTACGAGCCGTGGGAGGACGTCGTCGCCCAGCTGCCCGACCTGTGGCGGACCCTGTCGGTGCGACGGGCCATCCAGGCCATGCCGGTGCTCGGCGTCCGTGACCTCCCCGAGACCGACCTGCTGAGGGCGGCCTGCATCCTCGGCATGCTGGCCCACAGCTACCACCGGCTGCCGCCCGCCGACGCCGACCGGCTGCCCGAGGCCGTGCAGCAGCCGTGGGCGGAGGTCTCGGCACGACTCGGCCGGCGTGAGCCGCACCTCAGCTACATCGACCTGATCATGTACAACTGGCGGCTGGTCGACCCGGGTGCCGACGACCCGATGCGGCTGGACAACATGCGCCTGCTGGTCCCCACGGTGGGCAACCAGGAGGAGGAGGTGTTCTACCTCACCCAGGTCGAGATCCTGGCCCGTACCGCACCGGTGGTCGAGGCGTGCATCCGCGCCCAGGAGGCCGTCGTGGCCGACGACCCCACGGCGCTGCAGGCCCAGCTGATCGCCATGACGCAGACCCTCCAGGACGTCACCTTCGGCACGTTCATGCAGATCGATCCCAACGCCCGCGGTCGACACCACGTCGATCCGGTCGTGTGGGCGAAGACCGTCGCGCCGTTCGCGGTGCCCTTCCGCAAGGGGGTCGCCGGGCCCAGCGGCACCGCCGCGCCGCTGTTCCACCTCCTCGACGTGTTCTTCGACCGCCACCGCTACGACACCCGCTTCGGCGAGGAGATGGTGCACCTCCGCGATTGGTTCCCCCCGCACTGGCAGGACCTGCTCGCCGCGATCGGCCAGGTGTCGGTCGCCGACTACGTCGCCCGCGGGGGACGCGTGCTGCAGGGCGTCCACCGTGAGGCCACCCAGGCCTACGCCGGGGACAGCGGCTACCTGAGCCGGCACCGCCTGAAGGTGTACGGCTTCCTCGACATCGGCTTCAAGGTCGGCCGCAACATCACCATTACGGGCTTCACCGGCCTGTTCAGGGACCGGACATGGGACCAGGTCGACGAGGAGCTCGCGGTCTCCCGGCGCGAACGTCAGGACGGGTTCCCCCACGCATCCCACCAGGCCACCGTCGCGCGTGTGGCACCTGCCCAGCTGCAGGGCGACCCCGACCGATGGGTCCGCGAGGTGGTCCTCGACGTGTCGGGGACCGGGCTGCGACCGCTGCCCGGTGACCGGTGTGCGGTCCTGCCCGAGACCGGTGACGCGCTGCTGCAGCGGACCCTGGCGGCCCTGCAGGCGACGGGGGAGGAGCACGTCACGCTGACCCAGCGCTGGCGGACCGCGCTGCAGCTGCGGGAGGGGTTCGAGGGGGCCACGACGCTACCGCTGCACCAGGTGCTGCGGATGGGACGCGTCCGCCCCGTCGGGCGCGCAGAGGCAAAGGCCCTGCACGCGGTCACCCTGGACGGGACGCTGGGCCACATCCTGCAGACCCGGGCCGAGGACCAGTGGGAGCTGTGGGACCTGCTGGACACCCTCCGCGCCGGGGGGTTCGACGTCACGCGGCTGTGGCGCGCCCACCCGGGGCAGCGTGAGCACGTGTGCCGCATCGTGCCGCCCGAGCAGGCGCGGATGTACTCGATCTCCGCCGTCGAGGCCGACGCCCAAGGGTTGGCCACCCAGATCACCCTCACCGTCGGACGGCTGACCTACGACACCAGGGCGACCCCGGTCAGCCGCGACGGACACCGTGAGGGGACCGCGTCGCACCATCTGGCGCGCCATCTGGTCCCGCCCGGCGCGCCCGCCCCCGTCACCATCTCGCTGGTCCACCCCCCCCGGTTCCAGCTGCCCGTCGACCCGCGGACACGGATCGTGATGGTGGCGGGCGGCACCGGGATCGCGCCGTTCCGCGGGTTCGTCCAGGCGCGCCAGGCGGCAGCCGACCCGGGCGAGGCCTGGCTGCTGCTGGCATGTCGCACCCGGTCGGACCTGCCGTACGCCGAGCTGCTGGGCCGGGCCGCCGGCCAGGGGTGGCTGCACCTCGTCACCGCGTTCTCCAGGGACGACGCCGACACCGCGGTGCTGACCGACGAGGACGGCAGTCGCCTGGAGGTCGTGCCCGGACGGCCCCGCCGGATCGGCGAGGCGATGCTCGAGCCGGACACCGCCGAGTCGCTGCGGCAGCTGCTGCGCCGCGGCGCCCACGTCTACGTGTGCGGGCGCACGGGTTTCGCGACCGCCGTGATGGACGCGGTCAGGGGGATCCTCACCGACGACGGGGACGAGGACGCCGCCGAGGTCGCCCTGCAACGGCTGGTCGCCGAGGGCCGGTACCTGCAGGACGTCTTCACGACCTACTCCGGACCGGTCATGGACCAGCAGCGCGTCATCCCGACGTCGGAGGTGGTCCTGCACAACCAGCCGGGCGGCAGCCGCTGGATGGTCGTCGACGGGCGGGTCCACGACATGACCCGGTTCGGTGACCTGCACCCCGGCGGGGACCGGATCATCCAGGGCTACTGCGGGATGGACGCGACCATCGCCTACCGACGGGTGCTGCACGACGCCAACCCCGAGGTCCACTCGATGCTCGGCATGTACGAGATCGGGGTCGTGCGACGGCTGGACCTGGGCACGGACTGGGGTGTCGCGGTGGGACCCAACGGGCTGACGTCGATGAGCCTGGAGGAGCTGTACCGCAGCTGGGCGCGGCTGCTGTTCACGGTCGTCGAGATGGAGAACGCGCTGGTCAACGACCTCAGCGTCCGGGACCGCCCCGTCACCGCGGCAGAGCGCCCCGGGTCGTTCTCGCCGCTGCGGCTGCAGCTGCAGCTGGAGGTGCACGAGCGGTTCCTCCTGAGCTACCTGCCGATGGGCACCGGCCCGATGCTGCAGAACCTGTGGGCGGCCACCAGCGGGCTGTGCAGCGCCGAGGAGCCCGTGGAGTGGATGCAGCAGCAGATCACCGAGATCGCCTCCGCCGACACCGACACGCTGTCGGCGTTGTCGGCGGACCTGCAGGCACGCATCGCGGCCCTGGTCGCCCGCGGTGGTGGGGCCGACGACCCCGCGGCCACGCAGCTGGCGGCCTTCTGTGCGCTGCTGGAGCAGGAGGACACCCGGTTCCTCTCTGGTCTGAAGATGCGCCTGCGCGACGGGATCCTGGTCTTCGAGACGCACGAGGACCGGACGCTCCGCGACGGTGGACACGACCTCCTGCGGGTCATCCGGTCCATCCCCAACCTGGTCGCCGGCTACCAGTCACGGCTGCTCGGTGGGGCCTTCCGCATCCTGCTGGACCACCCCGACCGCTGACTCAGCGCAGGTCGACGCTGTGGCGGGCGTTGTCGGCCAGCTCCAGCAGCGCGGACTTCACCTGGAACGGCGTCAGCCCAGGGTGCTTGGACATCATCCGGGCCACCAGACCGGCCAGGTGGGGGGCGGCGAAGCTGTTGCCCGTCACCCGCTGGCGTCGACCCTGCGTCCACGCCACCTCGACCTCGATACCGGGTGCGCCGAACTCCACCGGCGGGACCGGGTTGTAGTCGAAGCGGAACGGATCACGACCCTGGTGTGCCGCCACCGAGATGACGGTCGCGTAGTCGGCGGGGAAGGTCCGTCGCGGCATGTTGTTGGCGGCGCACACGAGGACGACGCCCTTGAAGAAGGCCTCGTCGGCCAGCTCGTGGAAGCGACCCGCGTGCTCCAGGCGGTCCGTGCCCAGGCTCAGGTTGACCACGTCCATGTCGTGGTCGATGGCCCAGCGCAGCCCGGCGGCGAAGCCGTCCGCACGACCGCTCAGCCGGGCCCCCAGGACGCGTGCGCTGAACAGGTTGCAGTCGGGCGCGACGCGCCTGATGATCCCCGCACAGGCCGTGCCGTGACCGAACACGTCGGGGTGGGGGCCCTCGACCAGCCGGGGCTCGGTGGCGCCCCGGGGCATCTCCACCAGCACGCCGCCCTGCACCTCCCCGACGTCGGGGTGCCCCGACTCGACCCCGCTGTCGATCACGCACACGTCGACCCCCGCACCGCTGGCGCCGTCGAAGGCCCAGCCGGCGTCGATGCCGCCGCCCAGGCGGACCGGTGCGATCTGCTGCAGGTGCTCGGCGTCGAAGCGCGCGGAGTGCGCGGGCCGCATCGTCATGCCCGTCGCCTGGCGTGACGCAGGTGGACCTCCAGCAGCTCCCCGGCGGCCTGCAGCTCCTCCGCGCCCAGGTCCTGCAGCTCGGCCAGGCAGGCCAGGACGAGGTCGATGCCCGGGGTGCGTTCCAGGTCCTCCTGCGCCAGACCGCGCAGGGCGTGGGCCAGCGGGGTGTCGGCCTCGGCGGCACGTGCTGCACCCTCCAGCAGCGCACGGCCGAGCTGGTCGAACACGCGTCCCTGGTCCAGCGCCAGGGCCGCCTGGTGGGCGAAGGCCTGCATCAGGTCCATGTCACGGTCCACCGTGGCGTCGAGGATCTCGATGACGCCGATGATGTCGTGCTCGGTGACCAGCGGGAGGGCGATGATGACGGACGGCTGGTAGCCCACGGCGGTCGCGATGTCGCTGGCGAAGCGCGGGTCGTCGGCAAGGTCGTCGACCTCGAGCGGCTGTCCGGTGGAGTAGACGTAGCCGGCGATCCCCTCGTGGGCGGGTATGCGCCAGCCGAGGATGTCGGGTGACCCGCCCGCGCTGGCGCTGAACACCAGGTGCTCGCCGGTCAGGTCCAGCGTCGCGATCGAGCAGCCGCCCGCCCCGAATGTCCGCATCGCCGTCTCGGCGATGGAGGTGACCATGGCTGAGTGGCTCGCCGGCCGCAGCGCGGTCCCGGCGTCGGTGGCGACCTGCGCGAGGTGTCGCAGCCGCTGGATCAGGGCGTCGTCCACGAGGTCCTCCCATGCCGCTGCCGGGGCCCCTCGTGGACCCCGGCAGCACGGTGGGACGTCACCAGGCCCAGGACTCGTTCCAGGCTGCCGACCAGGCCGACTCGCCGTTCTGCCACCAGGCGTGGCTGTAGCCCTGCACCTCGTGGTCAGAGCCACGGTTCATCCAGTCGGCCACGACCTGCTGCTCCTCCTCGGGCAGCGACGTCGCCCACTGGGCGAACTTCTGGCCGACCTCGTCGATCTTCTGCTGGCTTGCCATGACCGTGCTCCCTCTGTGTCGATGGATCCCTGCGTGTCCCTACAGGTCGCCGAGGGGCCGTGTCGGTTACACACACGTGTCCCTTCCCGACCACGTAACCCGGGAGCCGCTGCACCGTCCTGTAGGCATGGACGGCGGCATCGACACCGGTATGGACGCCGCGGCTGCCGAGCGGATGCTCGGGAAGCTGCACGCCTTCGTGGACCGTGAGCTCGACATCGAGGAGCGGTCGGCGCTGGCGGCGCTGCTGGCACCCGGGATCGCCCTGGTCCGGGACCAGGACGAGGCCGAGGTGCAGGGGTTCGCCATGGCGGCCCCGCCGACGCTGCCCGCCGCGCTGCGCGCCGCCGTCGTCCGGCTGGACGTCTCAGTGGTCTTCGGGACCGCCTGAGCCGTCAGCACCGACCTGCGCCCGCAGCCGGGTCCGTGCCCGGTGGATGGCGACCTTCGCCGCCCCTGCACTGATGTGCAGGGCCCCGGCCACCTCGCGGGGGCCGAACCCCAGGGACAGCAGGTCGATGATGGTCATGTCCCGCGTGGACAGCCGCCGCTGTCCCTGGAGGACCTGCCGCACGGTCTCGGCGACCTCGGCGTGGTGCTCGGGACCGGGGGCGGTCGAGGCCAGGTCGATCTCCAGCGGCGCGTCGTGGGGGGCCCGGCCCAGGTCCGCCACGACGTGTCGGGTGATGGCCGCCACCCACGGCCCGAAGGCATCGGGCTCCCGCAGGCGCGGCAGGGCCCGTAGGGCGCGGACGAAGACCTCCTGGACGACGTCGGCGACCGCGTCCTCGCTGTGCAGCCGTTGCCGCGCGATGTGGGCGACCAGCGCGACGTGGTCGCGGTACAGCGTCTCGAAGGATGTGCCCTCGAGATCTCCGCCCTTGACATCCTTGCCGTCGACACGCCTGGTCTGGGCGACACCTGCCACGGTCCACCACCTGGACCCGCGGTCGGGGGGGCCGGTTCGGCTCCGCCGGACACACGGTCGTCCGTGGTGAACCTAACCCAGCACGGGGTCCTGGTCGAGGCCTGCGCGCCGTAGGATGCGCCCATGGCCGACCCGCTCCTCGACGTCCTCGGCGGTGCCCTGGACGGGCCCGCAGTCCGGTCCCTCGCCCGCGGGGTGGGTGTCGACGTCGACGTGGCCCGACGGGCGCTCGACGCGACGTTGCCGATCCTGATCGAGCGGCTGCAGCGCAACGCCCAGCAGGACGACGGTGCCGAGGCCATCGCACGTGCGGTGCGAGAGGACCACGACGCCGAGCTGCTCGGGCGGGCCGCAGACTTCCTGGGCGGGCGGTTCCGGGGCGGGCCCGGCGTGGCCATCCTGACGCACGTCTTCGGCGACGAGCTCGCGGGCGTGACGGCGGAGCTGTCGCGACGGACCGGCATCCCGGCGTCGGTGGTCAGCCTGGTCCTGACGGCCGTGGCGCCCCTGGTCCTGAGCGCGATCACCAAGGCCGCGGTCGGGGCGGTGACGGCCGCCGCCGTCGCCGGCCTCCTGGAGCTGGCCGCCGACCAGGTCCGGCAGGGGAGGGTCCGCGAGGTGCTTGACGGGGCGACGGCACGCCTTGACGGCGACGGGGACGGCAGCGCGGTCGACGACGTCGGCCGTGGGGTCGCTGCGGTGGCGACCAGGACGGGCCGTCGCGTCCTGTCGGGCGCCAGGACGGTCGCCACCGACGAGCGGGTCCGACGGGTGGGCCGCGCCTCGGCGCGGCAGGGGGCGCGGGCGGCCACGGTCGGTGCGCGCGAGGGGACGAGGCTGGCGCGTCGCGCGGCGCTGCAGGCGCGCGACGCGGTCTCGGGGTGGCTGCGGCGCCGTTGACGGTCGGCGGGTTCGCTAAGAGATGTCCCGTTATCCAGCGACCACGAGTTCGCGGTCGTCTGGTGGGGCATTCGGGTTCGTCA
>JBFKGB010000166.1:0-7677 GCA_041633535.1 Euzebya sp.
TCGGCGGCGATCACCCGCGCCGAGGCCGGCACCGACGCGACGAGTGCCGGGGCGATCGCTGCCCCGCCTGCCACGACGACGACGTCGGCGGGACGGTCGGTGTCCACTGTGCTGCTTCCCTCCGCTGGCATTACCCAGATCAGGTTCCAGGGTCGGCGGCCGTGTCAGCCGCCCTCTCAGCCCGGTCGTCCGAGCTCCCCGCGCCACCGTGGTGGCGCGTCGCCAGGGTAGTGACGCCGGTCTGGTCCCGCCGCAGGCAGGAACTCGCCCATCCTGTGGCGAACCCACCGGCCACGACAGTCCTTCTCGCGACCAGCACGGAGACGCAGCCATGAGGAACCGGATCATCATCAGCGCCCTGGGCGCTGCACTCGCGATGGGTGCGCTGCCCGCGGCAGCCGACACGTCATCGATCAGCGGCACCGCGCAGGTGCAGGGCGGCTCGGCGACCGTGTCGGGGACCGCGGTCATCGCGGCACCCGAGGCCGGCCCGCTGGGGATCGGCGGGGCGGTCACGCCCTTCGCCGGGGCACCCAGCCCGCAGGCGCTGCCGAACGAGATGACGGGGGCGGACATCGAGCTGCTCGACGACGGCCTGCGCTTCACCTGGTACCTGGAGGACCTCCCCGAGGTCGTGCCGCCGGAGGGCATCCGCTACACCTGGTCCTTCCGCGCCGGCGACCAGACCTTCCAGCTGCAGGCCAAGAGCTCCAACCTGGCGTCGATCACCACCGCCGAGGACCCCGTCGGCCACGGCCTGCAGGCCGCGTCGGGTGAGGAGTGGTTCCAGCTGCGCGGGGCCTGCCAGGCCCAGTACCAGGGCACGCCGACCGCGGGCTGCTACCACCTGGCGTTCCTCGACGGTGAGTTCGACGCCGAGGCCGACACCGTGACCATCGACATGCCGTTCGGCACCACCGACAAGATCGGCCGTCTGGTGGCCGACTCCTTCCGCCGCGGTGTGGAGATCGTTCCTGAGCTGACGGCCGGCGCCTCGATCACCGCCAGCGCGCAGGCCGTCGTGTCCACGACCACGATGGGCAGCTTCATCACCGACTGGACCTCGGTGTTCACCGGCCCGACCGTCCAGCTGGGCGTGGGTCGCCCCGGCGTCAACCCGACGTCGGTCAGCTACTCCTCCACCGCCACGCTGAACCCTGACGGCACCTTCACCGGCACCGTCAGCGGCCTGACGACCACGAACTCCGCGGTCTACGCCCGGGCCTGCCACGGCCTGAAGAGCGCGTGCACGGCCATCGAGGTCCCGCGCGGCTAGCACAGCTCCACTGCGACGCCCCCTCAGCCTGCGGGCCGAGGGGGCGTCGTCGTCACCCTCCCCCGCCCGTCGGCCTCAGCCGCGGATGAGGGGGGCGTAGGCCAGGACCAGGCGCTTCTCGCCGGCGTCATCGAAGTCGATGATGGCCTCCTCCTCGCCGGGGGAGCCCTCCATCGAGACGATCCGCCCCTTGCCGAACCGGGTGTGCAGCACCCGGTCGCCGGCCTTGAAGTCGTCGTCCTCGTCCTCCTCCTCGACCCGGCGGCGGTACTGCGTCTTCACGCCCGCCATCGACAGCGCCCGGCGGGACGGACCCCCACGGTCGCTGGAGCGGTCCTCGACCAGCTCGGCGGGCACCTCGCCCAGGAACCGGGAGGGCGGGTTGGACTGCGACCCCCCGAAGAGCGTGCGCGACCACGCGGCGGTGACGTACAGCCGCTGCTCGGCGCGGGTCATGCCGACGTAGGCCAGACGACGCTCCTCCTCGATCTCGTCGGGCTCGCTGAGGGTGCGGCTGTGCGGGAACACGCCCTCCTCGAGGCCGACGAGGAACACCACGGGGTACTCGAGGCCCTTGGCGTTGTGGAGGGTCATCAGCGTGATGGGCTCGCCCTCCTCGGTCAGCTTGTCCTGCTCGTTGGTCAGCTGCACCCGCTCGAGGAACTCGGGCAGGCTGGCCGCCACGTCACGGTCCGCGCCGTCGACGCCGGCGGCGAGGGACTCGAGGTCGTCCGCGACGCCCTCCAGCTCGGCGAGGTTCTCGAGCCGTGCCTCGGACTCGGGGCTGTTGTCGGCCTCGAGCTCGGCGCGGTAGCCCGAGTCGTCCAGCACCCGCGCCAGGACCTGGCGGGGCGTCAGCTCCTCCTCCAGCCACGCGGTCCGCAGCCGGTCGATCAGCTGCACGAACCCCTCGACCGCGCCGACCGCACGGGTGCCCATCCCCTGGACGTCGGCGACCTGCCGGCAGGCCTCCATCAGCGGGATGCCGTGGCGGGCGGCGTGCTGGGTCAGCGCGCCGGTGGACTTGTCACCCACCCCACGGCGAGGGACGTTGATGATGCGGCTGACGGCGACGTCATCACCCGGGTTGACCAGGACCGTCAGGTAGGCCAGCGCGTCCTTGATCTCCTTGCGGTCGTAGAAGCGGGTCGAGCCGATGACCTGGTAGGGCATCTGCAGCCGCAGCAGGACCTCCTCGAGCACGCGCGACTGGGCGTTGGTCCGGTAGAAGACCGCGCAGTCGGCCAGCGACACGCCGTGGTCGTCCCGCAGCCGGCGGATCTCCTCGACCACGAACGCGGCCTCGTCGTGCTCGTTCTCGGCGGTGTAGCGGACGACCTTCTCGCCCGCGCCGCGGTCGGTCCACAGGTCCTTGGCCATCCGCTGGGTGTTGTTGGCGATGACGGCGTTGGCGGCGTCCAGGACGTTCTGGGTGGAGCGGTAGTTGCGGTCCAGCACGATGCGTGTGGCGTCGGGGAAGTCCTGCTCGAAGTCCAGCAGGTTGCGGATGTCGGCGCCCCGGAAGGCGTAGATGGACTGGTCGGAGTCGCCGACGACGCAGATGTTGCGGTGCTCGGCGGACAGCAGCTTGACCAGCTCGTACTGGGCGCGGTTGGTGTCCTGCCACTCGTCGACCATGACGTGGGCGAACTGGCGGCGGTAGCGGGCCAGGACGTCGTCGAACAGCTGCAGGATCTCGACGGTCTTGACCAGCAGGTCGTCGAAGTCCATCGCCGAGGCGGCGTGCAGCCGCTCGCTGTAGCCGCGGTAGACCTCGGCCACCTGGGTCTCCCACCAGGTCGAGGCCTGCCCGGCGTAGGTCTCGAAGTCGATCAGCTCGTTCTTGGCGCGCGAGATCTCGTTGTGGGCCGCCCTGACCGGGATCTTCTTGGTGTCCAGACCCATCTGCTTGATGACCTGCGCGATCACGCGGCCGGAGTCGCCGGTGTCGTAGATGGAGAAGTGGCGCTGGTAGCCCAGGCGCGGGGCCTCGTCGCGCAGCAGCCGGGCGCAGGCCGAGTGGAACGTCTGGACCCACATGCCGCCCCACCGCGTCCGTTGGGGCACCCCCTTGTCGTCCCGGCGGATGCCGACCAGGTCGTCGCCGACCAGGCGACCCACGCGGTCCTTCATCTCACCCGCAGCCTTGTTGGTGAAGGTGATGGACAGGATCTCGTAGGGGTGGACGCCGTCGCTGATCAGCCGGGCGATCCGGTGGGTCAGCACCCTGGTCTTGCCCGAGCCGGCGCCGGCGACGACCAGCAGGGGGCCGTCGTCGTGCAGCACGGCATCGCGCTGCTGGGGGTTGAGTCCGTCGAGTTGGGGTGGGGTGGAGAGCGTCACAGCACCCTGAGTCTACGGGTGGGTTGTGACACCCACCCGGGCCGACCGGCCTCGTCGATCCCGCGGACCACGGGTTACCCTGTCGCTCAGCACAGACCGTCACACCCTCACGAAAGCGACCATCGAATGGCCGGCGCCAGCCCAGTGCAGACCCAGGAAGACCTCGTCCCCCCGGCACCCGCCGCGATCGGGTACCGGCTCGCCGGTGTGGTCCTGGCCCCTGCTGTCGCGGTGGCCATCCACGTGGTCCTGACCGGACCGTTCGGTCTGGCCCTGCAGACGCAGCCGCCCGGGGCCGACGGGCTGCAGGACCTGCCGCTGCTGACCACGGCCCTGTTCACGCTGGGCATCGGCCTGGTCGGGTGGCTCAGCGTCGTGCTGCTGACCCGGTCGCTGGGCGAGGAGAAGGGCCGTCGGATCTGGATGACGGTCGCCTTCGCCGTCCTGGCGGTGTCCATCGTCCCGATCGCGTTCCTCGACATCGGGCTGGGCGCACAGATCGGGATGGTCGTGCTGCACGCCGTCGTCGCGGTCGTGCTGATCCCCACGCTGTCCAGCCAGAGCCCCGCCGAGCCGCTGCACCGCGACAGCTGAGCGGCACGGGTCAGCGGGCCGGCAGGACCTGCCCGCTGACCTCACCCAGGACCAGCCGACCGCCGCCGCGTCCGGCGCAGTGGCCCCGCAGCACGACGGTGTCGCCGTCCTCCAGGTAGGTCCGCTGCACCCCGGCGACGTGCAGCGGCTCCTGCCCGCCGACCGTCAGCTCCAGCAGCGACCCCTCGGTGCCCCGCTCGGGGCCTGACACCGTCCCCGAGCCGAACAGGTCGCCGGGTCGGATCGTCGCCCCGTTGGACGTGGCGTGGGCCAGCTGCTGCGGCATGGTCCAGTACATGTCGGCGAAGGACACGCGCGACACGACCTCCTCGGCGTCGGTGTCCGCCGGCGACAGCGCGACCTCCAGGCTGAGGTCCAGGGCCCACTCCCCCGGCGCCTGCAGGTACGCGGCGACGGGCGGGTCCTGCGGCGGCGGCGGCACCCGGGCGGCGTCCAGCGCCGCCAGTGGCGTCACCCACGGCGAGATCGAGGTCGCGAAGGACTTGCCCAGGAAGGGGCCCAGCGGCACGTACTCCCATGCCTGGATGTCGCGGGCCGACCAGTCGTTCAGCAGCACGACCCCGAAGATCCGCTCGGCCGCCGCGCTGGTGGGGACGGGGTCACCCAGCGCGGTGGGCGGGCCGCCGACGACGAAGCCCACCTCGAGCTCGATGTCCAGCGCCGTGGACGGGCCCACGGGGACAGGGCCGTCGTCCTGCGGCCGGCGCTGTCCGCTGGGACGCGTGACCGGGGTGCCGCTGACCACGACCGTCCCCGCGCGGCCGTGGTAGCCGACCGGCAGGTGACGCCAGTTGGGCAGCAGCGGCTCACCGTCGGGCCGGAAGATGCGGCCGACGTTGGTGGCGTGGTGCAGGGAGGAGTAGAAGTCAACGTAGTCCCCGACGGTGAACGGCAGCAGGGGGGCCGGCAGGTCCGCCAGCGGGCGCAGCGCGTCGGCGGGCGGTCGGGGGGTGGCGTCGGCGGCCAGCAGGTCCCCCAGCCGGTCGCGCGTCGCGGCCCACACCGACGGCCCTGCCGCCAGCAGGCCACCGAGGTCCGCCGCCCGCGCCCAGCCGGCCCCGTCCAGCAGCCCCTCGTCGTGGCAGCGACGCAGGTCCAGCACGTGTGCGCCGATCCGCACGACCGGGGTGGGTGCGCCGTCGATGACGACGACGCCGTAGGGCAGGTGGTCGATGTCGAAACCCGACCCCTCCGCCCCGGGCACCCAGCTGCTGTCGCGGCTGCTCATGTCCGCTCACCGGACGGCTCGATCGCGCCCATGCTGGCCAGACCGGCGACGGCGGCCGGCACGTCGGTGCAGTCGATGGCGGTCAGGAGGTCCTCACGGCAGGCGGCGATCCACTCGCTCTCGACGACCTCCTCGTCCAGGATCAGCGCCCCGGATCCCAGCCGGACCCGGGTGGGCGGGACGGCCAGGACCGAGCGCACGGCATCCAGCCGGGCGCCGCGGTGGGCCATGACGGCTGCCGCGACCACGTTGAGGAGCCCGTGGTGACCACCGTCGACGGTCGGGAGGGGATCGACCAGCCCCGCACCCAGGGTCAGGGGCACCTGCGCCTCGGCGCAGGCGATCAGCAGCCCCGCCAGCTCGGTGTCACCTGCGGTGTCCACGCCGGCCGGGGTGTGGGCGACCAGCGGCCGGGACGCGCCCGCCGCGAGCGCGTCGACGGTGGCCAGCACCTCACCGGCGGGTCGGTCGGCGAACGCCACCTCGACGGCCAGCGGGATCGACGCGTCAACGCCGGCCCCGTCAAGCGCGTCGCAGAGCCGCTCGATCGTCTGGGCGGCGTGGGTGCCGACGAGGCCCACCTGCATGGCCTCGACGCGGACCCGGTCATCGGCCAGCACCGGGGCCAGCGCGGCCAGGTCGCTGCCGATCGCCCCGATCAGGGCACCACCGGCCCGGGGCAGCCCCACCACCAGCCCGGGCGCGCCGTCGTCGGGCAGGTGCGGCTCCAGCTCGGCCAGCTCGGCCAGCGGCACCACCAGCCGGCCCTGCATCCACGCCGATCCGCCGTCGGCCAGGCGCAGGTGGGCGCGCAGCGCCTCGGCCGGTCCCAAAGCCGTGGGGGGCAGCATCGCGGCGTCGTCCAGCAGGCGCGTGAGGGTCGCGTCCCGCGCGTCGATCATGTCGGCCATGGCGGGACCGTAGCGGATCGGCACCTTGACGCCGGCCGTCACGACCAGTAATCCTTAATCACTCCTACGTCACGACGAGTGGTTCCCCTACACTTCCGCAGGTGACCACCCAACCGTCCACGACGCGCACAGACCGCGGCGTCAGGCTGCTGCCGTTGTCCGTCGGCGTCGGTGTCCTGCTGACGATGCACGTGGTCGCGGTCCTCAGCGGGCGCGGTCTGGGCGAGGCACACCCGGAGATGACCGCACCCCTGGTCGTCCGCGACGTGCTGATCGCGCTCTCGGCCGCCGCTGCCACCGCGGCCTGGCGTCCCCGCACACCCCTGCCGACGATGCGCCGGGACGACCGCATCGCCGCCTGGGGCGTGATCGCCTTCCTGACCACGACCGCCACGATCTTCCTGCTCTCGCCCGACACGTACACGATGCTGGCCCAGGAGGACGGCGTGGTCGAGAACGGCACCGCGCTGCTGTTCCTCGTCGCTGCGGGCTGGGGGGTCGGTGCGGCGCGACACCTGTGGCGGCAGGACCGGGGGCGCCTGGCGTGGACCATGGTGTCGGGGGCCGTGCTGGCCGTCGTCATGGCCGGTGAGGAGATCTCCTGGGGTCAGCGGCTGTTCGACCGTGAGGCGTCCGGGGTGTTCCTGCAGGCCAACGAGCAGGCCGAGACCAACCTGCACAACTTCCTGACCAACCCGATCGAGGCGGCGTTCTACACGTCCGTCCTGCTGCTCCTGGCCTTCTGGCCGCTGCTGACCGACCCCGACGAGGGGCCCGGCGGTGGCTGGTGGCGGCTGCTGCTGCGGTACCTGCGGCCTTCGCCCGGCACCGCCGTGGTCGCCTCGCTGACCGCCTCGCTGGTGTACGACCAGTGGAACGTCATCATCGTGCAGGCATGTGTTACCGCGGCCGCGGTGGCCCTGCTGGTGGGCGCCCGCCGGACGACCGACCGGCGCGACCGCGCCGTCATGCAGGCGGCGGCCACGCTGATCGTCCTGCGCAACGTCCTGACCCTGGTGCTGGGGCACCGCTACGTCCGCGAGTGGGACCTGACGGAGTACCGCGAGCTCCTGATCGCCATGGCGATCATGTGGTGGACCTGGCAGCTGTTCCGTCGCGCCCGCGACCACGAGGTCCCCCCGCGGACGGCATGAGCACCCCGGTGTCCACCAGACCGCGCACCTCCCCCCGGACCGTCGCGGCAGTGCTGGGCGTGGCCGTCATCGCGCCGACGGTGGGCGTGCTGCTGCGGCTGCTGTTCGGCGTCGAGCTGAACCTGCTGTTCGACGACATCGCCGAGTCCA
>JBFKGB010000167.1:0-7668 GCA_041633535.1 Euzebya sp.
CACCCTGACATGCCCGGTTTCCGTCACCAGATGACAGGGATCGTGTAACAGGATGTCAGGGTGCTGTCACGCCTGACAGCTCGTGCCCTTGTGCACAAGATCACGACGGCCCGCCCCCACGGGGGGGCGGGCCGTCGTGATCTTGTGCACAAGGGCACGAGCTGTCAGGCGTGACAGCACCCTGACATCCTGTTACACGATCCCTGTCATCTGGTGACGGAAACCGGGCATGTCAGGGTGCAAGTTCACACTACGAGCAGCCGCTGGTGGTGCCGCAGCCCGGGCAGACGTGGCACGAGCCGGCGCGCTGCATCTTCGAGCCGCACTGCAGGCACAGCGGGGCGTCGCCGTAGATGTCGTCGATGTCGTGCGGGTGGTCGACCGGGAGGACCGTCTGGCCGGTCACGTCGGCGACGGGCTCGTCCAGGTCGATCTCGACGGACCGCGTCGCGGTGCCGTCCAGCTCGGCCGTCCGCTCGGCCGTCGTGTAGATGCCCATCTGCTGACGCTGCTCAGCCGGCAGGTACTCGATGGCGAGCTTGCGGAAGATGTAGTCCGTCAGCGACGTCGCGAACCGGATGTCCGGGTCGTCGGTCATGCCGGCCGGCTCGTAGCGGGTGTTGATGAACTTGCTGACGTAGGCCTCGAGCGGCACGCCGTACTGCAGACCCAGCGACACGCTGATGGCCAGGGCGTCCATGATCCCCGACAGGGTCGAGCCCTGCTTGCCCAGCTTGACGAAGATCTCGCCCAGGCCGTCCCCCGGGTACTCGCCTGCCGTGACGTACCCGTCGGCGTCGCCGACCTGGAAGCTGACGGTCTGGGACGGACGCTGCTTGGGCAGGCGACGCCGGACGATGCCGGCCTCGGCAGCCGTGGCGGCGGGCGCCGCGGCAGCGGCGTCCTTGTCACGCGAGGCCTTGTTGTCGATGGACAGCGGCTGGGCGACCTTGCAGTTGTCGCGGTAGATCGCGATGGCCTTCAGGCCCAGGCGCCACCCCTCGATGTACATCTCCTCGACGTCCTCGACCGTGGCGGTCTCGGGCAGGTTCACGGTCTTTGAGATCGCACCGGACAGGAACGGCTGGGCTGCCGCCATCATCTTGATGTGCCCCATCGCCTTGATGGAGCGCTCGCCCATGGCGCAGTCGAAGACGGCCACGTGCTCGGGCTTCAGCGCAGGTGCGCCCTCGACCGTCGCGTGCTCGTCGATGTAGGCCACGATGGCCTCGACCTGCTCGGGCTGGTAGCCCAGGTTGGCCAGGGCGTGCGGGACCGTCTGGTTGACGATGCGCATCGAGCCACCGCCGACCAGCTTCTTGGACTTGACCAGACCCAGGTCCGGCTCGATGCCCGTGGTGTCACAGTCCATCATCAGGCCGATGGTGCCGGTGGGGGCCAGGACGGTGGCCTGCGCGTTGCGCACGCCGTACTGGGTGCCGACCTCGACGGCGAGGTCCCAGGACTCCTGCGCCGCGGCCAGGACGTTGGCCGGGGCCAGGACCGGGTCGATGGCGCTGGTGGCGGCTGCGTGCTTGCGGAGGACCCGCAGGGTGCCGTCACGGTCGTCGGCGAAGCCGGCGAACGGACCGGTGACCTTGGCGATCTCGGCCGAGGTCCGGTAGGCGTGCCCGGTCATCAGCGCGGTGATGGCGCCAGCCCATGCCCGACCCTTGTCGGAGTCGTAGGGCAGACCCAGGCTCATCAGCAGCCCGCCGAGGTTGGCGTAGCCCATGCCCAGCTGGCGGTACTTGACGGCGTTCTCGCCGATCCGCTCGGTCGGGTAGGAGGAGTTGCCGACGATGATCTCCTGCGCGGTGAACACGACCTCGACCGCACGCTTGAAGGCCTCGACGTCGAACACGCCACCGGTCTCGAACTTGCGGAGGTTCAGCGAGGCGAGGTTGCACGCGGAGTTGTCCAGGTGCATGTACTCGCTGCACGGGTTGGACCCGTTGATGCGGCCGGCGTTGGGCGTGGTGTGCCAGTCGTTGATCGTGGTGTCGTACTGGATGCCGGGGTCGGCGCAGGCCCACGCGGCCTCGGAGATCTGCCGCATGAGGGCGCGTGCCTTCATGGTCTTGGCGACCTTGCCGGTGATGACCTCGCGCAGGTGGAAGTCGGTGTCGTCGACGACGGCCTGCATGAACTCGTCGTTCACGCGGACGGAGTTGTTGGCGTTCTGGTACTGGACGCTGGCGGAGTCACGGCCGTCCAGGGACATGTCGAAGCCGGCGGCCTGGAGGGCGCGGGACTTGTCCTCCTCGCGCTGCTTGCACCAGATGAACTCCTCGACGTCGGGGTGGTCGACGTTGAGGATGACCATCTTCGCGGCCCGACGGGTCTTGCCACCGCTCTTGATGGTCCCGGCCGAGGCGTCGGCACCACGCATGAACGACACGGGGCCGCTGGCCTCGCCGCCGCCCTTCAGGTTCTCGACCGACGAGCGGATGCTCGACAGGTTCACGCCCGAGCCGGAACCGCCCTTGAAGATGGTCCCCTCCTCGACGTACCAGTTCAGGATCGAGCTCATCTTGTCCTCGACGGACAGGATGAAGCAGGCGGAGCACTGCGGGGTCTCCTCGACACCGCAGTTGAACCAGACCGGGGAGTTGAACGCAGCCTTCTGGTGGATGAGGAGGTGCTTGAGCTCGGCGTTGAAGGTCTCGGCGGACTCGGCGTCGGCGAAGTAGCCGTCGGCGGTGCCCCAGCCGGTGATGGTGTCGGCGACGCGGTCCATCATCTGCTTGACGCTGCGCTCGCGCTCGGGCGTCCCGGGCGTGCCACGGAAGTACTTCTGGCTGACGATGTTCGTCGCGATCATCGACCAGCTGGTCGGGAACTCGACGTCGCGCTGCTCGAAGGCGACCTCGCCGGTCTTCCAGTCGCTGATGACGGCGTCGCGCAGCTCCCACTGGACCTCGTCATAGGGGTGGACGGCCGGGTCGGTGAAGTACCGGTCGAACGTCAGTCCGGTGCGCTCGCCGTCGGTGACGGCCCGCACGCCGTCCTGTGTGATCACCATGTCGTTGTCCACGCTGCGCCTCCAAGCACCATTCTGCTTCTGTGGGTCTTCAACGCGCATCCTGCCCCCAACCATCCCCGGTCCGGCGAGTCACGCGTCTGTAGTTACAAGCAACACCTTCGCCGCTGAACGGGGATCCGTCAACCGCTTTTACCACCACATCCGGTGGCCCTCCCGAGCGAGCACCACAACATGTTGTGGTGCACGGTCGCTGATCCGCCGTCACCACCGGTACCCTGCGGGGGCGTGGGCCCCCGGACAACCTGTGCACGGCCGGGGCGCGTCCCCGCCCGGACCCCAAGATCTTGTGGCCCCCGTGCACAGGGCCTGTGGACATCCTGTGGAAAGCTGTGGACGACGCCGCCCCACCTGTGCGCAACACCGTGGACGACGACCACCGACCCGACCGGAGAGGAAAAAAGAAATGCGCTGCCCCTACTGCGCGACCGAGCGTGACCGGGTGGTCGACTCCCGGCCAGCCGACGACGGTCGTGCCATCCGCCGGCGCCGCGAGTGCACCGCCTGCGGACAGCGCTTCTCGACCTACGAGCGGGTGGACCACGCCCCCCTGGCGGTCCGCAAGCGGTCGGGGTCCGTCCAGCCCTTCGACCCCGACCGGATCCACGACGGCATGCGCAAGGCGACCGCCGCGCTGGACCTGGACCCCGACGACGTCCGCTACGCCGCGGCACGGGTCGAGGCGCACCTGCGCGCCATGGGGCGCAGCGAGATCGGGACCGACGTGATCGGCGGTCACGTGCTGGAGGCGCTGCGCGCCCTGCACCCGGTGGCCTACATGCGCTTCGCCAGCGTCCACAAGGTGTTCACGTCCGCCGACGACTTCGCCCGCGAGCTGGCGAGCCTGAGTGACCAGCGGGGCGACCAGCGGGGCGACCAGCGCCCGCCACGGACCGACGCCGACGGCTGAGCCCGACACGGCACGGTCAGCCCTGTGGCAGCTGGAGCACCGACCCCGGCAGCAGCAGCCCTGCCCGGACGCCGTTGACCTGTTCGACCAGCGAGACGTACTCGAGCGTCGCCATGCCGGCCGGGGCGTGGACACGGGCGATGTCCCACAGGGTGTCACCCGGCTGCACCACCAGGCTGACGGGGTCCGGCGTCGGCTCGTCCGCCTCGGACTGCCCAGCCGTCGCACCGAGCAGCCACCCGACCAGCAGCAGCGCCACCAGGAGCCCGGCGACCCGGTCCCAGCGGACGACCGTGCGTCCCGGGAACGCCATACGGGGGTGGCTGACCGTGCGGTGCGTGACGATGGTGGACATGTCGTGACCTCTCCTCCTGCAGGTCCCACGGTCCTTGACCTCGGGGCCGAACAGGTGTTCTCTTGTAAGGGAGCCTTACCGAACATCTGTTCGGTGTCAACCTTCCTCGACGGAAACCAGTTGCGCATCACCCGGAACGCTAGTGAGGGGGTGTGACATCGGGCCCCGCAGGACGGCACGGACCACACGAGAGGACAGGCACGTTGGGAACCACAGGAGAGCTGACCGACCGGCAGGAGCGGATCCTCGAGGTGATCCGCCGGGCCGTGGCCGAGCGCGGGTACCCGCCGTCCGTGCGCGAGATCGGCGACGCGGTGGGCCTGCGGTCCCCCTCCAGCGTCCACTCGCAGATGAACACGCTCGAGAACCTCGGCTACATCCGACGGGACCCCTCCCGCCCCCGGGCGATCGAGGTCATCGGCGGCGTCGACGAGGCACCCCCCGAGACCTCACCGACCCGCAGCGTCCCCCTCGTCGGCGAGATCGCGGCCGGTGTCCCGATCCTCGCCGAGCAGCAGATCGACGAGCACTACGCCCTGCCGGAGTCGCTGGTCGGGACCGGCACGATCTTCGCCCTGCGGGTCCGCGGCGAGTCGATGATCGAGGCCGGGGTCATGCCCGGTGACGTCGTGGTCATCAGGCAGCAGCCGACGGTCGAGCAGGGCGAGATGTGCGCCGCGCTGATCGACGGCGAGGCGACGGTGAAGTTCTTCCGCCGGACGAAGGCGGGAGAGGTGTGGCTGGACCCCGCGAACGAGGCCTACGAGCCGATCCCGATCACCGCCGACAACCAGAGCGCCATCATGGGCAAGGTGGTGACGGTGCTGCGCAAGCTCTGAGTCCCCGCAGGACCCGGATCACCGGGGCCGCCTGGAACGCCGCCCATGCCCGTCGCCCGACCGTTGCCCCGAGCACCCGTCCGGCGTGGTCGTCGGCGGTGATGTGGATGCCGCCGTGGATCCGCGAGAGCCCGGCCTGGTCGGCCGCGTCGGCGTACGTCGCCCAGCGCAGGACGACGTCGGTCTGCGGCCCGGCCTCGAAGCCCAGCGATCCGGCGGGGACGGTCCAGGACATCTCCCCGCCGGGGAACCATGGGCTGCCGGTGAACGCCGCGAGCACCTCGGCGGCCGCCCGGCTGAACGTCGAGTGGCCCGAGACGTAGCCGGCGAAGGCGGGGGTGACGAACGACGACCGCTGGTAGGGCACCCAGTCGGCGGCCAGGATCCAGCGCACGCCGTCGACCCCGTCGGCGGCGGGTGCCCAGGTCCTGACGGCGACCTCGCCCTCGTGGCCGGCCAGCGCGGCGTGACGCGCGCCCGGGGTGGTCGTGGCCGCATCGACCAGCTCGATCAGCCCGGGCTCGAGCGGCAGGCCGTCGGGGTGGAAGCCTGGGCGCGTCGCGTCGCTGGACTGCCCCATCCCGCCCATGTGGCGGATCAGCGACACCGGGCGGGGCGAGTCGTAGGCGCTCTTGACCCCCCACGCCGCCACGGCGGCGTCGTGCAGCGCCCAGTTCAGGACGAGGTGCAGCGCCGCGTCGTGGGCCAGTCGGTCCACGACCGGTCCGGTGCCACCGATGCGGCGGTCCTCCGCCGCCATCCCGTCCGACACCGCCCGCGCGATGACGTTCCAGTGCCCCGGCGGGGTCTCGCTGTCAGGTCCGTCGGCCCAGAACTCGGCGAGCGCGCGCCCGAGGTCGCCCCGGGCCACCGGGCTGGGCGTGTACGCCAGCCCGGTCACGGGGTTCACCGGGTGGCCGGTGCCGTCATCGCGCCCCAGGCCGTTCGCCCCGGTGGTCCCCGGCGAGGTGTCCACCACCGCGCCGTCCTGCGGGTCCAGCCGGCTGCTGGCGCGGAGCACCTCGACGACCTGTGCCCGCAGCGCCGCGCCGCCGTCGGCGTCGTGCAGGCCGGGTGGCGGGCCGGGGTCCAGCGGCATGCCGTCGACGGCGGGCGGCAGGGCGACGCTGCCCACGGTGCCCCAGCCGTACCCGATGAAGCGCTGGGTGCGGTCGGGCTGGGCGATCCCGTTCTGCGTGACGGGTGCGGCGATCTGCAGCGGCTGCCATCGCAGCGGGTCGGACATGTGCCCACCGCTGCGGCCGACGACCAGCGGCGGGTTGCCGGGCACATGGACCGGCCGTGTGTCGGCGCCGTCGGTGGCCGCCTGCTGCAGCGTCGCGATCGCCGTCCGGTGACCCATCGCGATCCCCTCCCGGGCCACTGTCCCGCCGAGGCACTCCTCGGCCAGGGCCACCTCCACGGCCGCGAGGGTCCGCGCGGCACCGACCGATGAGGCGTAGCGGTGGCGCAGGACGTCGGCGGCGGTCTGGGCGACGGCCGCGCGCACCACATCGGGGGCGAGATCCCGCGTGGCCCGCCAGGCGTCGAACATGGCCTGCGACAGATGGCGCAGGTTGCGGGCGTGGACCGTCGGGTCGGGCAGGTCGTGGCGGATGGCGTCCAGGGCTACGTCGATCCACCGTCCGACGACCGACGGGCCGTCCGCCGCCGGCGGGGTGCAGCCCGTCCCGGGACCCAGCCGCGCGGCGAGGGCCGAGGGGGCCACGAACCCGGGCGTGCCCCCCGCACGGGCTGGGACCGACCGGGCTCCGGGTGGACGGGCCACGGTGACCGGCCGGTCCGGCTCCACGTCGTGGCGTACGGCGAGCACGCCGTCCGGCCACGTCACCTCCACGGTCACCGGTCCGTCCTGCTCACCGAGCCCGAACAGCGGCCTGGGGTCGTGTGTGGACAGGTAGCTGCCCCCCGCCTCGACGTTGCGCTGCCACCACCGTCCGTCGGCCCCGACGACCCGGACCCGGGTCCCAGGGGCGGGGTCCTCGACGTCCACGCGGAGCCAGCGTCCGGTCGCGCTGCCGTTGCGCAGCAGGACCACGTGCGCCCCGGGGCCCTGCACCGCGATGTCGGGGTCGCCGTCGTTGTCGAAGTCGGCGACGGCCAGGCCCCGGCCGTCAAGAGGTGGGAGGGCATCCAGCCCCCAGGCGGCAGGAGCCCGCCGGAGCACGCCGTCGACGGCGTCGTAGGCCAGGAGCGGCTGGCGGCTGGAGCTGTCGAGCACCGGGATCGCGCCGTCGGCGATGACCACGTCAAGGTCCCCGTCGACGTCCAGGTCGGCCATCGCGGTGCCCCACCCGGTGAGCCCCTCCCCCACCCGGTACAGGCCGACGGCCTCGGCCCCGTCGGCGAACGCGACGGGGCCGTCGGGCTCCGCCGCGCCGACCAGCAGGGCGTGCCCCTGCGTGCCCAGGTTCGTCACCAGCAGGTCGAGGGCGCCGTCGCCGTCGAGGTCGCCCGTGGCCACCCCCATCCCGCTGCCCGCGTCGTCGGCGCCCGCCGC
>JBFKGB010000168.1:0-7658 GCA_041633535.1 Euzebya sp.
ACGGGAAGACACGTGCCGACGACATGTCGGTCCGGACCATCCGCGCGCTGCTCGACCGCAACCCGGGCCTGGCCCCCTCTTGTTACCGATGGGTAACATGGGCTCGCCGGGGTGATCGCCTCGGCCAGTCGACCCCGGCCCCAGGGCCGAGAGGAGCCCCCGATGACCGAGCTGCGCGATGCCGTCTACGTCGACGGCGTACGGATCCCGATCGGCCGCGCCAAGCCCGACGGCTACTACGGGAAGACGCGTGCCGACGACATGTCGGTCCGGACCATCCGCGCGCTGCTCGACCGCAACCCGGGCCTGGACCCCTCCCGGATCGACGACGTGGCCTGGGCCGCGACCGCACAGGTCGGTGACCAGGGCCTGACGATGGGCCGCGCCGTCTCCGTCCTCGCCGGCCTGCCGAAGTCCGTGCCCGGCTACGCCATCGACCGCATGTGTGCGGGCGCGCTGACCTCGATAACCAACGCCGCCAACGCCATCCGCGCCGGGGCCCAGGACGTCGTCATCGCCGGCGGCACCGAGCACATGGGCGCCCACCCGATGGGCGCCGAGGTCGACCCCAACCCGCGGTTCATCGCTGACAAGCTGGTCGACGCCTCGGCCCTCGTCATGGGCAACACCGCGGAGAACCTGCACGACGAGCACCCCGAGATCACCCGCGAGATCTGCGACACCTACGGGCTGCAGTCCCAGGAGCGCTTCGCCAAGGCCCAGGCCGACGGCGTGTTCGACAGCCACGTCGTCCCCATGACCGTGTGGAGCGAGGACGGCTGGCGCGTCGTCGACGCCGACGAGCACCCCCGCCCCGGCACGACCATGGAGCAGCTGGCGCAGCTGCCGACGGTCTTCCGCACCGGTGGCCGGGTCACCCCGGGCAACGCTGCCGGCCTGAACGACGGAGCCGGCGCGACCCTCATCACCTCGGCCCAGGCCGCCGCCGACATGGGGCTGACGCCGAAGATGCGGCTGGTCGACTACACCTTCGTCGGGGTCGAGCCCGAGACGATGGGCTGGGGACCGGTGCCCGCCACCGACAAGCTGTTCCAGCGCAACGGCCTGACCATGGACGACATCGACGTCGTCGAGATCAACGAGGCCTTCGCCGTCCAGGTCGTCGCGTTCCTGAACCACTTCGGGCTGGACCTCGACTCACCCAAGGTCAACCCCTACGGCGGCGCGATCGCCGTCGGCCACCCGCTGGCCATGACCGGCTCGCGCCTGGCGATGCAGCTCGCCCACTACTTCGACACCCACGACGACGCCCGCTACGGCCTGACCACGCTGTGCATCGGCATGGGCATGGGCTGCTCGATCCTCTGGGAGAACGTCTAGGCCCCGGCCGGACGCCCGCTGACACGGAAGCGACGAGACACACACATGGCACTCACGACACAGTTCAAGCTGCAGTGGCACGACTCCGACACCGCTGGCCGCCTGGCCCTGGTGACGATGGACAACGGCGCTGACTACCGCAAGCCCAACACCTTCGGTGACGAGGCGCTGGCATCCCTCACCGCCGTCCTCGACGAGGTCGAGAACACCCCCGACGCCAAGGGCCTGCTGCTGACCGGGAAGCAGTTCATCTTCGCCGTCGGGGCGGACCTGGACAGCTTCGTCGGCGCCGACGAGGACTTCGCCCGGCAGGCCGGCGGTGCCGGGCACACCGCGTTCGCCCGCCTGCAGGACCTGCAGATCCCGACCCTGGCGGCCATCAACGGCGCGTGCATGGGCGGGGGCCTCGAGATCGCGCTGCACTGCGACTACCGGACCCTCTCCACCGGGGCTGCCGCGGTTGCCTTCCCCGAGGTGTTCCTGGGCATCTTCCCGGCCTGGGGCGGCACCCAGCTGACCCCACGGCTGATCGGTGGCGCCAAGGCGCTGGAGCTGATCGTCACCAACCCGCTGAACAACAACAAGGTCATGAGCGCCGCGCAGGCGTTCGAGGCGGGCCTGGCCGACCGGTTCATCGACTCCGTCGACTTCCTCGACGCCTCCGTCGCCCTGCTGGAGCGGCTGGTCACGGGCGAGGAGACCATCACACGGGACGCACCATCCACCGAGGGGCTGGACGAGGCACTCGCCAACGCCAAGGCGTTCGCGTGGAACAAGGTGCACGGCGCAAGCCGGGCGCCCGAGGTCGCGATCGACCTGATCGAGCACGCCGCCCGCGGCGGCGACCTGGCCGAGGGACGTCGCAAGGAGATCGACGGTCTGGCCGAGCTGCTGCCGTCCCGGCAGGCGCAGGCCAGCGTCTACGCCTTCAACCTGACCCAGCAGCGGGCCAAGAAGCAGCCGTGGCGCCCCGCCGCGGACGCGCGGAAGGTCAAGAAGGTCGCCGTCATCGGCTCGGGCCTGATGGGTGCCCAGCTGGGCACGCTGTTCCTGCGTCGCCTCGAGGTGCCGCTGGTCATGAAGGACATCGACGAGGGCGTGCTGGTGAAGGCCCGCGAGCACATCGAGGGCGAGCTGGACAAGCTGGTCGCCAAGGGCCGGATGAAGGCCGGTCGGGCGACGTGGATGAAGTCGCTGGTGACCTACACGACGTCCTACGACGAGGTGGCCGGCGCCGACTTCGTCATCGAGGCCGTGCTCGAGCGCATGGACCTGAAGAAGGCCATCTTCGCTGACATCGAGCAGGTTGTGGACGCCGGGGCGATCCTGGCCACCAACACCTCATCGCTGTCGGTGACCGAGATGGCCGCCGACCTGGCCCACCCCGAGCGGGTCGTCGGCTTCCACTTCTTCAACCCCGTGGCGGTGCTGCCGCTGGTCGAGATCGCCGCGACCGAGCAGATCAGTGACGAGGCCCTCGCGACCGCCTACCAGGTGGCCAAGGGCATCAAGAAGACCGCGGTGGGCTGCGCCGACACGCCGGCCTTCATCGTCAACCGGCTGCTGACCCGCTTCATGGGCGCCTGCTCGCAGGCCATCCAGAAGGGCAACACCTTCAAGGAGGTCGACGACGCGATCCTGCAGCTGGGCCTGCCCATGGGGCCGTTCCTGCTGATGGAGCTCGTCGGCCTGAAGGTCGCCTTCCACACCGCGGAGACGCTGAACGGGGCGTTCCCCGACCGCTTCCCGATCGACCCGAACATGAAGATGCTGGCCGAGGACGCGCCGGGCATCTTCGACTGGTCCAAGGGTGGGGTGCCGTTCGACGTGGTCACCGAGAACCTGGTGGTCGACGCCGATGCGCAGCCGCTGACGGCCGAGGAGATCCGCAGCCAGGCGCTGGAGGCCATCGCCGACGAGATCCACATCATGCTGCAGACCGGTGCGGTCGCCGACGCGCGCGACATCGACACCTGCATGATGCTGGGCGCCGGCTGGCCGTTCTTCAACGGCGGCATCTGCAAGTACCTCGACCAGACCGGCATCAGCGAGAAGCTGTTCGGGCAGCCGCTGATCACCGAGGTCGACCAGGCCCAGCGCGCCTGACCACCACCGCGGTGTGTGCACCTCGGCCCGTGGGGCGGTGTGAGGTGCACACACCCGGTGGGGTCGGTGCTGCGCGGGGCCGTGTCGGCGCGGGGTCCCGGGGCGATCCCGCCCCTCGCCGGTGACTCCGTCCGGGCCGGTTTCCACGCCGCGTGCGTCGGCGGCCGGGTGTCCTTGCTGGTCAGAGCGGTTCGGCCGCTTCGCCGGAGTCGCTGGCGTGGACTGAGGAGTCGTTCACGTGGGGGAGGGGCGGGACGGCCGGTTCGGTAGAGTCCGACCACGGCTGAGGCGTGGAGGGCACCCATGGGCAGGATCACCGAGCAGACCTCGAGCCAGGCGATGCTGCCGAAGCTCAAGCGCACGGTCTACGAGGACCGCCTGACCGAGCTGCAGGCCGAGCTGGTGAAGCTGGCCGCGTGGGTCGAGGCCACCGGCGCCCGGGTGCTGCTGATCTTCGAGGGGCGCGACGCCGCAGGGAAGGGCGGGGTGATCAAGCGGATCACCGAGCCCCTCAGCCCCCGCATCGCCCGGGTCGTCGCGCTGCCCAAGCCCAGCGAGACCGAGCTGACCCAGTGGTACTTCCAGCGCTACGTCGCCCACCTGCCCTCCGCCGGCGAGATCGTCCTGTTCGACCGGTCCTGGTACAACCGTGCCGGCGTCGAGCGGGTCATGGGGTTCTGCACCGACGCGCAGTACCAGGAGTTCCTGCGGACCTGCCCGGAGTTCGAGCGGATGCTGATCCGGTCGGGGATCATCCTGCTGAAGTACTGGTTCAGCGTGTCGGACGCCGAGCAGGAACGGCGGTTCCAGGCCCGCATCGACGAGCCGACGAAGCGCTGGAAGCTGTCACCGATCGACCTGGAGGCGCGGTCACGCTGGGTCGACTACTCCAAGGCCAAGGACGCCATGTTCGTCCACTGCGACACACCGCAGTCACCGTGGTGGGTCGTCGAGGCCGACCAGAAGCGCCGGGCCCGCCTGAACTGCATCAGCCACCTGCTGGACCAGATCCCCTACGAGGGGTTCGAGCAGCCGAAGCTGACGCTGCCGCCGCGGCAGGCCGACGAGGGGTACGTCCGTCCCCACATGGACCTGCAGCGGTTCGTCCCCGAGGTCATGGGCGGCTGACCCGGTGGTCAGGTCGCAGGGCGCTCAGGCCTTGTGCAGCGCGGTGATCGGGTCGGTGTAGTCGTAGCCAAGGTCCTCGGCCACGGCGGGCTCGGTGACCATGCCGGCGTGGACGTTCAGACCGTGCGCGAACAGCGGGTCCTGGCTCAGCACCGTCTTGGCGCCGTGGTCGGCCAGCCGCAGGGTGTAGGGCAGGGTGGCGTTGTTCAGCGCCAGGGCCGAGGTGCGGGGGACGGCGCCGGGCATGTTGGCCACGCAGTAGTGGACGACGCCGTCGACGACGTAGGTCGGCTCGGCGTGGGTGGTGGCGCGGGAGGTCTCGAAGCAGCCGCCCTGGTCGATGGCGACGTCCACCAGGACGCTGCCCTCGCGCATCTCCTTCACCATCTCGGCCGTGACCAGCTTCGGTGCCCGCGCGCCCTTGACCAGCACGCCACCGATGACCAGGTCGGCGTCCAGCACCTCGGCCCGCAGCGACGCGCCGGTGGAGTACACCGTGCGCAGCGAGGCCCCGAACCGGCGGGACAGCCGGTCCAGCACCGTCAGGTTGCGGTCCAGCACGGTCACGTCGGCACCCAGACCGATGGCCATCTCGATGGCGTTGACGCCCACGACGCCACCGCCGATGACGACCGTCTTCGCGGGTGCCACACCGGGCACGCCACCCATCAGGATGCCGGCGCCACCCTGGCTGATCTCGAGCGCGTGCGCGCCGGCCTGGACGCTCAGGCGCCCGGCCACCTGTGACATCGGGGCCAGCAGCGGCAGCCCACCGGTGACGTCGGTGATCGTCTCGTAGGCGATGCAGGTGGCGCCGCTCTCGACGAGGTCCTTGGTCTGGTCGGGGTCGGGGGCCAGGTGCAGGTAGGTGAACAGGACCTGACCGGGGCGCAGCATGGCGCGCTCGACGGCCTGGGGCTCCTTGACCTTCACGACCATGTCGGCCTGTGCGAAGACCGTCTCGGCGTCGGGCACCAGGGTGCCGCCCGCCGCGGCGTAGTCCTCGGCGTAGGCGTTGATGCCGTCGCCGCAGCCATCCTGCACCAGGACCTCGTGGCCGTGGGCGACCAGCTCGGCGACGCTGCCGGGCGTCAGGCCGACGCGGCGCTCGCCGCTCTTGATCTCGGTGGGGACGCCGACGCGCATGACAGGACCTTCCAGGTGTGACGGGTGTGGGGCTCAACCGTAACGAGTCGGAAGCCGCACGCGCTTGCGATCCGATGGCTTGTCACGGCCTGCTGACGCACGATCCTTGCGTGGATTGGCCCAGACGCACATGATCACGCCATGGACATGGACGCCATCGACCGACGCATCCTCGACGAGCTGCAGATCGAGGGTCGGATCAGCAACCAGGCGCTGGCCGACAGGGTCGGGCTGTCCCCCTCCGCCTGCCTGCGTCGGACCCGCCGGCTGGAGGAGGGCGGCGTCATCAGCGGCTACCGGGTGACCCTCGACGCCCGTGCCGTCGAGCGGGCCCGGACCGTCTACGTCGAGATCACCCTGGACAGCCAGCGGGCCTCGACCCTCGACGCCTTCGAGGCCGGGGTCGTCGGCTGCCCCGGGCTGCGGTCGTGCCACCTGATGGCCGGCGCCGCCGACTACCTGCTGCGGCTGCAGGTCCGCGACGTCGACCACTACGAGCAGATCCACCGCAGCCACCTGGCGGGCCTGCCGGGCGTGGCGAGCATCCGCAGCACCTTCGCCCTGCGGACGGTCGCCGACGACGAGCCGCTGGACCTGGGCCCGGCACCGACCGTGCCTGCGCAGCCAGGGCGACCGTAGGCGACTGCCGCGGGCGGCAGCGGGGCATCCTCGGACCATGACCGTCCTCAGCCGCGCCGCCGCCCAGCTCCCGCAGATCCCCCTCCCCGGGCTCAGCTGGGCGGTCCGGACCTGGCTGCAGCGCTCCTTCGGTGACCCGCCCCTTGACCCCGACGCGCCCCGCGGTGACGCCGGGCTGTTCGGGCCGGGCACGGCCTCCTGGCAGCTGTTCGGTGACGCCGCGTCGATCGTCGGCGGCATCCGGTCGCTGATGGTCCAGCTGACCCACCCGCTGGCCATGGCGGGTGTCGCGAACCACTCCCGCTACCTGGACGAGCCGCTGGGTCGGCTGCAGCACACCTCTGCCTACTTCGCCCTGATCACGTTCGGGTCCTCCGCCGAGGCGATCGGTGCCACCCGCCGGGTGCGGATGATGCACCGCAAGGTCGTCGGGACCGCGCCGGACGGCCGGGCCTACGACGCCTCCTCACCCGACCTGCTGACCTGGGTGTCGGTGACGGCGACCTCTAGCTTCCTGCGCAGCGACGCCGCGTTCGGGACCGACCCGCTGGGTCAGGCCAGGCGCGACGACTTCGTCGCCGAGCAGTCCCGCGTGGCCGCGCTGCTGGACCCGCGGGTGGACCTGGACGTGCTGGCAGCACACCGGGACCCCGGCGAGGCGCTGCGCAGCGGGCGCATCACCCTGCCGCTGATCGAGGAGGGGTGGCTGCCGATGACCGAGGCGCAGCTTGACGCGCGCATCGCGGCGTTCGAGCCCGAGCTGGCCGTCGGACAGCAGGGCCGCACGTGCCTGCAGTTCCTGCTGTGGCCACCGGTCGACCCGGTGCTGCGGCTGGGCTACCTGCCGACGATGGCCGGGGCGATGGCGACGCTCGAGCCGGCTACCCTCCGGCTGCTGGGCATCCCGCTGGCCGACCCCGTCGCCACCGTCCTGCGGCTGCAGTCCGAGGTCGCGCTGATCGCGCTGCGGACGGCGCTGGCCCGCTCCTCACCCAACGCCGAGGCCGCGCACGAGCGGACGCGCGCGGCGGCGTAGGGGCTCAGGCGAGGACCTGCACGCCGTTCCAGAAGGCGAAGTGGCCGGTGATCTCCTTCGCCGCGTCCTTGGGCTCGGGGTAGTACCAGGCACCGTCGGCCGCGGTCGCCCCGTCCACCACGACCGACTTGTAGGCGGCCGTGCCCTTCCACGGGCAGACGCTGCTGGTCGTGGAGTCCTGCAGGTACTCGGTGCGCACGCTGTCGGCGGGGAAGTAGTGGTTCCCCTCCACCACCACGGTGGCGTCGCTCTCGGCGATGAC
>JBFKGB010000169.1:0-7554 GCA_041633535.1 Euzebya sp.
CCGCCCCCCACGCCGACGACCTGATCGGGTTCGAGGGCTACCCCTACGCCAGCGTCGAGGCCGAGAAGCGCATCAAGCTGGTCGCCTCGACCCTGTCCGTGATCACCGTCGGCATGCTGGTGGGCGGCCTGTACCTGGCCCTGTTCACCACTGCGATCGGCGTCGGCGGCCTGCTGACCCTCGTCGGGTTCGTGGCACTGATGATGGTGCCGTTCGTGGCGAAGCGGATGCGTCGCGCCGCGCTGGCGCGCGAGGCCGCCGAGGCCTGAGCTCAGGCGGGCAGTCGCAGCACGAACATCTGGTAGCCCACCATGGTGGATCCGCCACCGTCGAACACGGCGATCTCGTGGTCGTGCTGGGCCACCACGTCGGCCATCGCCGGGTCGTGCCGCAGCTCGGCCAGGCGGTCCCGGATGGGCGCGTAGTAGGCCTGCCAGTCCGCTGCCGGCAGGGTGAAGTCCCCGATCCGCCGGTACCCCGCGGCCATCGCCTGGGCGCGGCGGACCTGCACGGGCTGCATGGCCGGGTACGCCTCGGTCCAGAAGTCCGACACGACCTGGGTGACGGTCGGGGCGACCCACACCGGCTCGCTCAGGACCAGGGTCCCACCCGGTCGCAGCAGCGGTCGCCAGGTCGCCAGCGCCTGCTCGAACCCCATCTGGTAGGCCGCGCCCTCGGACCACACCAGGTCGACGGGGCCGGGCAGCGACGACGGGTCGGTCATGTCCCCGACGACGGCGGTGACCCGGTCGGCCACGCCGGCAGCTGACGCACGACGACGGACCTCCTCGACGAACGGGGCGTGCAGGTCCACCGCGGTGACCTGCGCCTCGGGCAGGTCGGTGGCCAGCACGACCGTGGCTGCGCCCGGGCCGCAGCCCAGGTCCAGCACGGTGAGGGGACCCTCCAGGTCGGGCAGCAGGCCCAGCGCCCTGCGGGTCGAGGCGTCCGACCCGGGTCCCTCACGGTCAAGACCGTGGTGCAGCGTGAAGAAGTCCTGCTGGTCGCTCATGGCAGGAACGGTAGCGGCGTGGGATCAGCCGAACTTCGACACCCACTGCTGCAGCTGGTCGGACTGGGCCGACGCGGCCTGCGCCCACGACTCGTACTCCAGGACCGCGCCCAGGTCGTCGGTGTCCACCGCGATGCCGACGGAGGTCTTGATGTGACGGGCCAGCTGGGGGTCCACCTCGGCGAACCGGTGCGCCAGGGCGGTGGCGACGGCGACGCAGTCCTCCTCGGGCCCCTCGGCCAGGCCCAGCTCGACCGCCCGCTCGGCGTCCAGCAGGTCGCCCAGCAGCAGGGTGGTCAGGGCGCGGGAGGGCCCCATCGCCTTGACCAGGAACCAGGTGCAGCCACCGCCGGGGTGCAGACCGATCTTCGAGAACGTCGCGCCCAGCTTGGCGTGGGTCCCGGCGATGCGGACGTCGCAGGCCATGGCCAGGTTCAGCCCGGCGCCGACCGCGGCACCGTTGACGGCGGCGATCGTGGGGAACGGCAGCGCACGGATGGCCAGGAACGCCTGGTAGTAGCCCTGCAGCTCCTCGCGGATCTGGGGGACGGACCGGGTGGCGTCGCCGAACAGCTGCGGCAGGTCGGCGCCGGCGCAGAAGCCCTTGCCCTCGCCGGTCACGACCAGCGCGCGGACGTCGGTGTCCTCGGTCAGGTCAGCGGCCGCGGAGATCATCTCCAGCGCCATCTCGTGACCCATCGCGTTGCGGCGGTCGGGGTCGGTCAGGGTCATCGTCGCCACGCCGTTGCCGGTCATGGTCACCTGCAGCTTGCTCATCGGTTCAACCTGTCCACGTAGAGGGGTGGTGCTCAGGACTACACTGTCGCTCCGCTCCCATGCAACAACGCGCGCACTCCGTGCCCAGGCGACCGGGGACCGTCATCAGCCGCGAGATCCAGCTCCACACCACCACGCCGGACCAGACCCGAGAGGTCGCCGGTGCGCTGGCTGCTGCCATGCGACCCGGTGACGTCGTCGCGCTGACCGGCGAGATCGGTGCGGGCAAGACCTGCTTCGTCCAAGGTGCTGCGGCTGCGCTGGGCGTGACCGACCGTGTCACCAGCCCCTCCTTCATCCTGCGCAAGGAGTACCGCGGCACCGTCGACGTCCTGCACCTGGACGTCTACCGGCTGGAGAGCATGCAGGACGTGCTGGACGTCGGCTTCGACGACGCGCTCGGGGCCGACGGCGCCACGTCGCGGTGGGTCACCTTCGTCGAGTGGGGGGACGCGATGGCGCCGTTGCTGCCCCAGGACCACCTCGAGGTCGAGCTGCGGCTGCCACCCCTGGACGCCGAGGGTTCGGCCAGCGCCGCGTCGGCAGGCGACTGGGTGCCCGAGCCGCGCACGCTGGTCGTCCGGCCGCACGGCGACGACTGGACCCGCCGCATGGTGGACCTCCTACCGGTGCTCTCGCCGTGGCACCACGAAGGACGCTGACGTCATGCTCGTGCTCGGTATCGAGACCTCCACCCCCGCGGCCAGCGTCTGCCTGGCGACGCAGGAGGGGATCGTGGCCTGCAGCGAGATCGGCACCGGCCTGCCCCACCTGGCCCGTGCCCACGGGTCCTTCGTGACGCCGGCGATCGACTACTGCCTGCGCACGGCCGGCCGGACCGCCGACGACGTCAAGGGGGTCGCGGTCTCGCTGGGACCGGGGTTGTTCACCGGGATGCGGGTCGGCATCGCGACCGCCCAGGCCTTCGCACACGCACGCAGCCTGCCGATGGTCGGCCTGGCCTCCCTCGACCTGCTGGCGTTCCCGCAGCGGCACGCCCGCCGGCTGGTCTGCAGCGTCATCGACGCCAGGCGCGGCGAGCTGTTCTGGGCCATGTACCGCACGTCCCCCGGCGGCATCCAGCGGGTCAGCGACTTCCGCAGCGGACGGCCCGAGACGCTGGCCGGCGAGATCGAGGCGGGCAGCGAGGAGACCCTGTGCGTCGGTGACGGCGCGCGGGCGCATGCCGGTCTGCTCGAGAGCGTCGGGGCAGACATCGCCGGTGAGTCCTGGACCCACCCCTCCGCCCGGGCCCTGGTCGAGCTGGCGCTGCCACGGTTCCTGCGGGAGGAGACCCGCCGACCCGACGAGATGTCGCCCGTCTACATCCGGCAGGCCGACGCCCAGATCAACTGGGCCAAGCGCGGGGCGCTGCACGGCGGCAAGTCCTCATGAGCACCACCAGCACGGTGCGGGTGCCGACGCTGCGGACGATGGGCCCCCAGGACGTGGCGGCCGTCGCCCGGCTCGAGGCCGCCGTCTACCCCCAGCCCTGGTCGGCGACGCTGTTCCAGGCCGAGCTGGGCCGCGATGACCGTCGCTACGTCACGGTCCACGACGGCGACCGCCTGCTGGGCTACGGCGGCGTGCTGGTGCTGCTGGACGAGGCACACATCACCACCGTCGTCGTCGACCCGGACGCACGGGGTCAGGGTCTGGGCGCCCGCATCCTGCTGGAGCTGCTCCAGTCGGGGATCGACATGGGCGCGACGGCCGCCACCCTGGAGGTGCGTGCGGGCAACGTGGCCGCGAACCGCCTGTACACGGGCTTCGGGTTCGCCCCCGTGGGGGTCCGCCCCCGCTACTACGCCGACACCGACGAGGACGCGATCATCATGTGGCTGCACGACATCGACGGCACCGTCGTCGCGACACAGCTCCGGGGCCGCCGCGCGGCGCTGGATGCAGAGGGGACCGTCTGATGCTGGTCATGGGGATCGAGACGTCCTGCGACGAGACCGCGGTCGCCCTGGTCGAGGACGGGGTGCGGGTGCGCTCCAACGTCATCGGCAGCCAGGTCGAGCACCACCGCCCGTTCGGCGGCGTCGTGCCCGAGATCGCGGCGCGTGCGCACCTTGAGATGATGCTGCCCACGATCGACCGGGCCCTGGTCGAGGCGGGGGCGACCTACGCCGACATCGAGGGCGTGGCCGTCACCAGCGGACCGGGTCTGGTCGGCGCGCTGCTGGTCGGGGTCGCCGCCGCGAAGTCCGTCGCGCTGGCCCACGACCTGCCCTTCATCGGGGTCAACCACCTGGAGGGGCACGTGTGCGCAACCCAGCTGGAGTACGGCCAGCTGGAGCCGCCGCTGCTGGCGCTGATCGTCTCGGGTGGGCACACCAGCCTGGTGCTGCTGGACGCCGACGGCAGCTTCCGGACGATCGGTGCGACCATCGACGACGCCGCAGGCGAGGCGTTCGACAAGATCGCCCGCTTCCTGGGCCTGCCCTACCCGGGCGGTCCCGAGATCGACCTGCTGAGCCGCACCGGTGACCCCACGGCCATCGCGTTCCCCCGGGCGCTGCTGAACGACGGCACCTTCGACTTCTCCATGTCGGGGCTGAAGACCGCGGTCATCCGCGAGCTGCGACGTCGGGACGCGGTGGGTGAGGAGATCCTGCTGCCCGACGTGGCCGCCTCCTTCACCGAGGCGATCGTCGACGTGCTGGTCGCCAAGACCCTGGCGGCAGCGGCCGCGCACGGCGTCGGGACCGTCACGCTGGTCGGCGGTGTCGCGGCCAACAGCCGGCTGCGCGAGGCCATGGCCGACGGCTGCGACCGGACGGGGCTGCGTCTGCTGCTGCCCCAGCCCATCCTGTGCACGGACAACGGCGCGATGATCGCCGCCGCCGGGTTCAACCGGCTGGTGGCGGGCCAGCGGACACCGCTGACCCTCGACGCCGACCCCGGTCTTCCCTTCGTCCCCCTGGCCTGACCTCCCCCATGACCACCACCCCCTCACGGGCCACCACCAGCCGGCTGCGTGCCGCGGACGTCCCGCAGGTCGTCGCCGCGCTCGAGTCGGACTTCGGCCGGCTGCCGACCGGGCTGTGGGATCCGCGCCACCACTACCTGCTGGACGCCCTCGACCGCGGCGAGCACGACCGGTTCGTCGTGCACGCCGACCCCGAGATCAGGGCGGTCGCCCACATGGGCATCACGGGCACGGTCGTGCCCGCCGGCGACCCGGCCTCGGCCGCCGTCATGGCACAGCACGTCGAGCGGTCCCGGTGGCGGATCCTGATCGGCGACGAGCCGATCGCCCGCCGGCTGCTGGACGTCACCGCAGGGTCGTGGTGGCGCCGTGGGCCGGTCACCCGGGTGCAGCGTCTGATGACGGTCGAGCGGCCCTCGCCCGACGCCCCCACCGACGTGGCCGGGTTCCGGCGTGGGCAGCGCGCCGACCTGGACGCGCTCGAGGAGTTCGCCTGCCTGCTGCACGTCGAGGACCGGATGGGTCCGCCGCTGGCGGTCGCGGCCCGTCAGGGCGTGCGCCATCGCATGGCGGACAGCGTCGACCGCGGCCTGACCTGGGTGGTCGAGCGGGACGGCCGGCCGGTCGGCAAGGTCGACCTGTCGCTGCACTCGCTGCGGCGCGGTGCCCAGATCGCCGGCGTGTACGTCGCCGCCTCGCACCGGGGGCAGGGCATCGCCACCGGGATGGTCTCGGCCCTCAGCAACCAGCTGCTGGCGCAGGGCCTGCCCGTCGTCAGCCTGCACGTCCGGGACGACAACGAGGCGGCCATGACGGCCTACCGTCGGTCCGGGTTCGCCGAGCGGGGTCGCTGGCTGCTGGCCCTGCGCTGACCGCGACCGGTCAGCCGGCCGGTTCCCTGCGCGCAGCCCCGGGGCGGCAGACGATGCCGTCCCCCTCGTTGACGGCAGCACCGACCGCCCGGGCCCGTCGTCCCTGCCGCTCGAACGGCAGCACGGCGACCAGATGACCGCCGTCGCTGACCATCGCGACCTCGACGCCCGGCAGGACGGCGGCGGCCCGGACGACCTCAGGGCGCAGGAACGGCGAGAACGGCTCGTCGCCGCTGGTGATCAGCTGTGCCCAGCATGCCCCCAGGTCGTCGAGCCCGTCCGCTGTGACCAGGTCCACGCGCATGCGCCCGCCACGCCAGTGCACCACTGCGTGTGGCGCACCGTCACGGGCGTCCGTGGGGTCAGACCTGGGCCAGGACGCCCTCGTCCTCCAGACGGATCACGAGGTCCTCGGGGTCGGTGCCGTAGATGACCGAGAGGGCCCGCAGGTCCTCGCCGCGGATGGTCAGCACGTTGCCGTTGAAGTCACCGCGCTGCAGCTGGATGGTGTGGGCGAACCGTGACACGGGACGCAGCTCGGGGTCCAGGTCGGCACGCGACAGCTTGCGCAGGTCGAGCATGATCTTCGAGGCGGCAGCCGACGTCGCGGAGGACGGGAGGTCCTCCTTGGGCAGCAGCTCGGAGACCGGCACGTTGTAGAACTCGCTCAGCTCGGCGAGCTTGGCGACGGACACCGCCCGGTCGCCACGCTCGTAGGAGCCGACGACGACGGCCTTCCATCGTCCTCCGGACACCTCCTCGACCTGCTGCAGGGTCAGACCCTGCTGCTGTCGGATGGCCCGAAGCCGTGCGCCCAAGCGCTTCTGGTAGTCAGTCGCCACGTCCGTGCTCCTCCTAGGTCAGGACGTCGTCGACGCCCCGGATGCACACGGCGTAGATGCCGCGTACCTCTACGGAACCGATCCTAACACAGAGTCATGCCGCGTAAAACCACGTTCCGCGGTCAAGGCTGATGTGAGCGTCATGCGCTCACATCTGAGGGATGTGCCTTGCAGCCGTCGGGGGTGAGTGCTAACGTCGCGTCTGGCACTCACCGGGAGCGAGTGCCAGCCGGCGTGAACCTGAGCCCCACGGGGCCGAACCGCCCGCACCAACCAACAAGCCGATGCCGTCCTGGCCGGCGGGAACACCCGCGGACACGACGGCCTCAACCAGGAGGAACGCACATGGCGACCGCTACCAAGGTTGCACTGAAGCCGCTGGAGGACCGCGTGGTCGTCCAGGCCAACGAGGCGGAGCAGACCACCGCCAGCGGTCTGGTCATCCCCGACACGGCGAAGGAGAAGCCCCAGGAGGGCACCGTCGTCGCTGTGGGCCCGGGTCGCTTCGGCGACGACAACGAGCGCATCCCCATGGACGTCGCCGAGGGCGACGTCATCATCTACTCCAAGTACGGCGGCACCGAGATCAAGCTGGCCGGCGAGGAGTACATCATCCTCAACGCCCGCGACATCCTCGCCAAGGTCGAGAAGTAAGGAAGGCAGCACACATGTCGAAGCAGCTCAAGTTCAGCGAAGACGCTCGCCGCAAGCTCGAGGCCGGTGTCAACCAGCTCGCCGACGCGGTCAAGGTGACCCTCGGCCCGAAGGGACGCAACGTCGTCCTGGAGAAGAAGTGGGGCGCCCCGACCATCACCAAGGACGGCGTCACCGTCGCCCGTGAGGTCGAGCTCGAGGACGCCTACGAGAACATGGGTGCCCAGCTCGTCAAGGAGGTGGCCACCAAGACCAACGACGTCGCCGGTGACGGGACCACCACCGCGACCGTGCTCGCCCAGGCCATGGTGAAGGAGGGCCTCCGCAACGTGGCCGCCGCCGTCGACGCCATCGCCGAACAGGCCCGCGAGATCGAGGGCAAGAGCGAGATCGCCCAGGTGGCCGCCATCTCCGCCGCCGACCCGGCGGTGGGCGAGGTCATCGCCGAGGCCATCGACAAGG
>JBFKGB010000170.1:0-7536 GCA_041633535.1 Euzebya sp.
GCGGCGTTGGCGTTGTCCGGGTAGCCGATCGGCACCACGTCGTAGGTCTGGCTGGCCACGCCACGCAGGTTGGCGTTCAGCGGGCTGTCACCGGTGAAGTCGACGTAGCCGACGTTGCGGTTGGTCCGGGCGACGTCGGTCGACGCGATCCCGTCGACGAGGTCGGCGAGGACCGGGGCGGCACCGTCGGTCACGATCAGGTCGCCGCCACCGCGGACGAAGGCGTCCAGCGCCGCGACCCAGGCGGCACGGTCGCCGGGCTCGGGCATGACCTCGTCGGCCAGGACCAGCGAGTCGTAGACGGACAGGTCGGTCCGACCCGCCAGCACGTCGCCGACCGACACGGCGTCCAGGTCGTTGTCGGTGAACTCGTTGAGGTCACGGAAGAACTGCATCCGCGATACGTCGTAGGGCCTGAACTCGAAGTCCTCGACGATGTCGTCACCGGTGAAGTTGGCGGGCACGCTGCCCATCGCCAGCGCCGCGTCGTAGCTCTGGCCGAAGCTGTCGCCGAAGCCGTTGACGTCGGCCGAGGAGGTCGACGTCGGGTCCGTCACGTAGGCCGTGCGGCCAGGGACCGGGAAGGTGAAGGTGACCGGGTCCACGGCCGTCCGGAACATCGCGTAGTTGATGGCTCGGACGGTGTCGACCCACATCTGGTTCACCAGGCCCGGGTGGGTGGCGATGTTGGAGAACGGCAGGTTGGAGGCCGTCATCTCCGTCGCGAAGCCGGTGCCCTCGACGATGCCGGGGGAGTTGTAGTAGTCGATCCCGGAGCCTGCGGCGGAGTAGCCCAGGATGTCGTAGAGCGTGCCCCACTCGTAGGGCTGGACCGCCCCGCCGGTGGCGGCGTTCAGCGCCTCGATGGACTCCAGGGCCACACCCTCGATGTTGTCGCTGATCGAGTCGGCGAAGCGGGCCAGCAGCTCGGACTTGCCGAAGTCGAACTGGCCGACGATCTGCAGGCCCGAGGCCGCGACCGGCTTCACGCCCTGACCGTGGTTGTCGGTGCCCAGGTACCACCCGCGGTAGTCCGCGGAGTCGGTGTCGTGCTCGGTGTCGGCGTGCTGGGCCAGCAGGGCGGCCAGCCCCCGTCCCTCGGGCTGGTCGAGGGTCCCGTTGGAGGACCGCAGGTAGCCGATGACGGGGAAGTTGCGGTTCAGGTCACGGCTGCCGTCGTTGGCCCGGGTGAAGTTGACGCCACCGTGGTCGTGCGTCGGGTCGCCGTTGATCCAGCCGTCGGGGTTCGGGAAGACGAAGTGGACGACGAAGTCGCGGAGCGTCTGCTGGATGAAGTCCTGGTCGTTGCGCTGGTCGACCATGTCCTCGATCACCCGCGCGCCACCCTCACGCCCGGCGTGCTCGTTGCCGTGGATCGAGGACAGGATCAGCATGTGGCGCTTGTCCGACTCGGGGACGGACTCGTCGGTGACCCGGATGTCGTAGACGGGGGCGCCACCCTTGGACTCCCCGATCGTCGTGACGTCGACGAGGGTCGGGTGGGTCTCCTCCAGCAGGCCGACGCCGCACTCGAAGTCCTCGAAGGTCAGGAACGTCGCGGACAGCGTCGGCTCGGGGAACACCCGGCCGTCGGGCGTCACGTCGCCGGCGTCACACATCACCGGGGCGACCGCGCCCGTGCCGGTCAGGTTCGGCAGGGCCGTCGCGCTGACGCTGGTCAGCATCGCGAAGGCGGCCAGGGGGGCCACGAGGGTCTTGCGCATGGTGGAGTGCTCCGGACTCGACGGATGGTCACCTCTACTTCGACGCCTCCGCCCCCGGGACCTGCTCGTCAGCTGCCGCCGGGCACCCAGCTGGCGTCCCGCTTCTGCCGGAACGCGGCGATCCCCTCGGCGGCCTCCGGCGAGGTGAACAGCTCCCAGGACACCTGCTCGGTCCAGGTCCAGGCATCGCCAGCGTCCATCGCCGGCACCAGACGGACCAGCTGCTTGCTGACCGCCAGCGCCTGCGGACCGCCCCGCGTCAGCTTGGTGACCAGCTCGGCCACGGCGTCGTCGAGGGCGTCGGCGGGCACGGCGCGGTTCAGCAGACCGACGGCTGCGGCACGCTCGGCGCTGATCCGCTCGCCCGACAGGAACAGCTCCATCGCGTCGCCGCGGCGCATCTTCGGCAGGCACACCACCGAGATCATGGCCGGGGCCACGCCCAGACGGACCTCGGTGAAGCCCAGCTGGACGTCCTCCGCCGCCAGTGAGATGTCGCAGGCGGCCGCCAGCCCGACGCCCCCGCCGGTGCAGTGACCGGCGATCCGACCGATCACGGGCGTCCCCGACGTCTGGATCTGCTGCAGCAGCTGGGGGAGGGTGTAGCGGGGCTCCTCGGTCCCCCCACCCTTGAGGTCCGCACCGGCGCAGAACGCCGGTCCGGCGTTGGTCAGGACGATCACCCGCACGTCGGTGTCGGCGTCGGCTGCGACGAGGGCGTCCCCCAGGCCGTTGACCAGCGCCGCGGACAGCGCGTTGCGGTTGTCCTGGTGGTCCAGGGTGATGGTGGCGACGCCGTCGACGACGTCGTGGTGGACCTGTCCGGTCATGCGTGCTGCTCCTCGTCCGTGGCTGCGGCGCCGTGCGGGTCCCGGCGTCCTCGGCTGACCCTCGACCTGCCCTTGAGGTGTCCACACGGGAGGTGTCGGGACGCTACGTTCGCACGTACGGTCTGCTGGCCGCATCCCACACCTCCCGGAGACCCCCTCCACCGTGTCCTTCCCCAGCCGTTCCCCGCTGTCGTTCAGCGTCGGCCCGGTCCGGCGACTGCCGTACCTGCCCGCACTGGACGGCCTGCGCGCGATCGCGGTGGTGGCGGTGATGATCTACCACGCCGACGAGGGGTGGCTGCAGGGCGGCTACCTGGGGGTCGAGGTCTTCTTCGCCATCAGCGGCTACCTGATCACCGCGCTGCTGATCACGGAGTACGAGCGCACCGGCACCATCGACCTGGTCGGGTTCTGGAAGCGGCGGGCCAGACGGCTGCTGCCGGCGCTGGGTGCGCTGCTGGGGGGCGTCGCCGTGCTGGCGCTGTTCACGGCGCGGGACGCCCTGGCCGACCTGACCGGGCAGGCCGTCGCGGCCCTCGCCTACGTCATGAACTGGTCGTTGATCCTGACCGAGCAGTCCTACTTCGAGTCCTTCGGTCGACCGCCGCTGCTGCAGCACCTGTGGTCGCTGGCCATCGAGGAGCAGTTCTACCTGCTGTTCCCGCTGATCTTCATCGGTGGTCGCCGGCTGATGGGACGCCGCGCGACCCTCGGCCTGGTCGTCCTCGCCGCGGTCGCCTCGACCACGTTCATGTGGTCCGCCTTCGACCCGACCGTGGACCCGTCGCGGCTGTACTACGGCACCGACTCGCGTGCCGCCGGGATCCTGGTCGGCGTCGCCCTCGCGATGGTCTGGCGTCCCTGGTCGTCGATGGGCCCGGTCCGGACCGCCGCGATCCCCGACCTGGTCGGGCTGGTCGGCATGGGCGTCCTGCTGACCCAGTTCTGGGTGCTCGGCGCCTACCAGCCGCGGCTGTACCAGGGCGGCTTCCTGCTGATCGCCATCGCCACCTGTGCGGTGGTCGGCGCCGTGGTCACCCCCGGATCGCTGCTGGCCACCCCGTTGTCCTGGAAGCCGCTGCGCTGGATCGGCGCGCGGTCCTACGGGCTGTACCTGTGGCACTGGCCGCTGTTCATGGTCCTGCGGCCGGGCGTGGACACCATCGTCGGCGACCCCTGGCTGACCCTGGTCCGCATCGGTGCGACCGTGGCGATCGCCGAGATCTCCTACACCTACGTCGAGCAGCCCATCCGCGAGGGCCGGTTCCTGGAGCAGCTGCGCAGCCTGCGACGTGCGGCACCCGAGCAGGCGGCGCTGAAGCGCGGCTCCGGGGTCGCCCTGACCGCCGTCATCGCCATGATCGCGGTCGGCAACGCCCAGCTGCCCGTCGACGCGGCCGCCGCCGCGCCCCGTGCGGGGACCGACGTCGCCGGCGACGTCATCGAGATCCGCCCCTCCGCACCGGCGCTGCCGCGCGGCGTGCAGCTGCAGGTCGGTGGGCGACCGGCGCTGACCGACGCGCCGACGCCCGACGCAGGGGCGGCGTCGCGGTACGCCAACGTCTACGTGTACGGCGACTCCGTGGTCGTCGGCGCGGCGGAGGAGTTCCAGACGCTGGGTGACAACGTGGTCGTGGACGCCGCCATCGGCCGGCAGTGGCACGAGCTGGTCGACGACGAGCGCAAGCCCGGCCCCGACGACGCCGTCGTGATCCACCTGGGCAGCAACGGCGCGACCAACACCGAGACGATCGACCAGGTCCTCAGCCACTTCGAGGACGCCGGCCGGGTCGTGCTGGTGAACGTGCGGGTCCCCCGGCCGTGGGAGCGGACCGTGAACCGGTCGCTGTCCGGGGCGACCGGTCGCTGGCCCAACACCGTCCTGGCCGACTGGAACGCAGCATCCGACAGCGTGCCCGCCTACTTCGGCGGCGACGGGGTCCATGTCAGCCCGCAGGGCGCGCGTGCGCTCGTCGGGGTGGTCACGGCAGGTCTGGCGGCCGGCTGACGGCGGGTAGGCTCGGGCGTTCACCAACACCACGGCCGCATGGTCGACAAGGAGACCCCGCATGGCCAAGCAGACCGTGACCGTTGCCGGCGACCGCCTGTCGCTGGACGCAGCCCAGGCCTGCATCGGGCAGTTCTGCAGCGCGCCCGCGCAGCGGTGGGAGCCGGATCCCGGCCGGTCCGTCGAGGACCGTCTGGACCTGGACCCGACGACGTTGCCCTTCCACTCCCACGCCTACCGCAGCTACGACTGCGTGGCCGGGTCGACCGGTCGCACGATCGAGCCGATCGACGTGCTGGTCGCCGCCGGTCTGGGTGCAGGGCTCGAGCAGGGCGCGGTCGACGCGGTCCTGGCGGTGCTCCCGTCCCTGAACGAGGTCATGGCGGAGGTGCCCGAGGACACCCCGGCGTTCTGGACCATGGACCGTGACCTGCTGTTCGGTGACGGCGGGCTGTGGGGGTACGGCGGGTCGCTGTGGACGGCCTGGGCGCTGCTGATGAACCTGAAGGGCGTCACGATCCTCACGACGCACGCGATCCTGCACCACAAGCTGCCGACCCTCGTGCCGCTGCTGGACCGTCGGACGGTCAAGCACTTCTCGCGCCGCTCCGAGGCCTGGAAGGAGACCCATGCCGACCTCGTCCGCGACGCGGCCGTCTGGGACGAGCTCGAGGCGTGGCACCGCGACACCATCGTCGGGCGCCTGGCGCCCGGGGCGGTGCCGCTGAACCGTCTGCGCATGCACAGCCTGATCCTGGACGTCCGCACTGTCTAGGGACCCGCTCTAGCTGAGGATGGTCTAGCTGAGGATGTCCTTGCGGTGGAAGCGCCACCACCCGGCGCCCAGGAACACCGCGATGTAGGGGACCTGCAGCCACATGCCCCGGACCAGGTCGGTGTAGCGGGGCGGGTCGGCCAGCAGGCCCAGCCATGCCGCGGCCTCGTGCACGGGCAGGTAGTCCCTGATCGACCCCAGGGCGCTGATGCTGTCCAGGATCTGGATGACGATGACCAGCACGATCGTGCCGGCCACGGCCCCGACGGGCTCGTCGGTCACCGTGGACAACGCGAAGGCCAGGCAGGCCACCCAGGCGGAGGACCACAGCACGTAGCCCAGGATCATCACGATGCGCAGGAGGGCCTCGCCCTCCGCGAGGTTCCCGAACGGGGTGACCACCCCGCCCCAGCCGAAGGCGATCGTGCCGCTGACCAGCGCCGACAGGGTCGCGACGACACCGGCCAGGACGCACAGCATCAGCCCGACGGCGAGCTTGCGGCCCAGCAGCCGCGACCGTGACACCGGCCGGGTCAGCAGGTAGCGCAGCGACGACCAGCCGGCCTCGCTGGACACGGTGTCGCCGGTGAACAGCGCGATGACGCTGAGCAGCAGGAACGGGCCGATCGCCGCCAGGCTCATCAGCGTGAAGTTGAGCCCCGACGCACGCGCCAGGTCGAACAGGCCGGTCGGGTCCTCACCCCCGCCGCCCCCGCCGCCGTTGCGGGTCAGGTAGAAGGCGAGCGCCAGCAGGACGGGGACCCCTGCGATGCCGACCAGGCCCACGGTGGTCCGGCGTCGGCGCAGCTGGCGCAGCAGCTCGGTCCGCATCATCGTCGGGCCCCCGAGGTGATGCGGTCGGCCTCGTCGCGGCTGCCGTCGGCGGGCTCGCCGCCGGTCAGCGCCAGGAAGGTGTCCTCCAGCCGCCCGCGCGGCGTGGCGGCGCTGACGCGGACCCCGGCGCCGACGAGGGCCGCGATGACGTCGGCGGGGTCGGTCCCGTCCAGCTCGACGACCAGCCCGCTGCCCTCCACGTCGATCTGCTCGGGACCCAGAAGGGCGTGCAGGACCTCGCGCGCGGTGTCCCGGTCAGGGGTCTGCACGACCATGCTGCGGGTGGCGCCCATCAGCTCGGCGACGGGGCCGGCTGCGAGGACCCGCCCCTGCTGCACGACGGCGGCATGGGTGCACATCTGCTCGACCTCGGCCAGCAGGTGGCTGGACACCAGGATCGTCAGGCCCTCCTGGCCCAGCCGGGCCAGCAGCTGGCGCATCGCCCGGATCTGCTCGGGGTCCAGGCCGTCGGTCGGCTCGTCCAGGACCAGCAGCTCGGGACGGCCCAGCAGGGCCTGGGCGATGGCCAGCCGCTGGCGCATGCCGTGGCTGTAGGTCCGGGTCGGCCGGTCGATGGCCGTGCCCAGGTCGGCGACCGCCAGCGCCCGGGTCAGGTCGGCCTCCTCGATCGGGCGCCCGCCCGCACGCCAGTAGCTCAGCAGGTTCTGCCGCCCCGTCAGGTAGGGGGCGAAGCCGGGCCCCTCGACGAGGACGCCCACGCGGGCGAGGACCGGGTGGCCGGGCCGCATCGGCTGGCCCAGCAGCCGCACCTCGCCCTCCGTCGGGTGGATCAGGCCCAGCAGCATGCGCAGGGTGGTGGTCTTGCCGGCGCCGTTGGGTCCCAGCAGCCCGAAGACCTGCCCGCGGCCGACCGTGAGGTCCAGCCCGTCGACGGCGACCTTGCCGTCGTCGTAGGCCTTGACCAGCCCCCGGATGACGACCGGGGCGTCCGCAGTGGGTCCCGCGGGGTCGTCGCCGGCGGGGTCGTCCCCCGCTGGGCCCGGGCCCCCCAGCCGACGCTCGTGCCGGCGGGTCAGGACGCTGGCGATGACCGCGCCGAGCAGCACGACCAGGAGGGGGACGGCGATGCGCACGGCCGCGGGCAGGGAGGACCCCAGCACCAGCGGCGTCACTGGCAGCGCCAGCGTGGCGTCCCCACCCAGGGTGACGACCGCTGGGGCACGACCGTCGGCGAAGGCCTGGTCGGTGGTGGCGACCGTCAGACGCAGCCGGTTGCCCGCGACGAGCCGCCGCGCGACGGGCTCGAGCTGCACCGTCACGCTGGCGGGCACGTCGCCCAGCCGGACCGGGTTGACGGCGGACTGCAGCAGCGTCGTCGTCCCGCCCGGCGTGACGTCGTACAGC
>JBFKGB010000171.1:0-7402 GCA_041633535.1 Euzebya sp.
ATGTCGCCGGCCGCCACCTTGGCGTCCAGCTCGTCGGACAGGACCGTGCGGGCCGCGGCGAGGACCTCGTCGCTGGTGACGCCGAGCGCAGCGGCGAACGCCTCCGTGCGTGCCTGCTGGGCGGCCCGGCGCTCGGCCTGCCGCGCCTCCCGCTCCTCGTCGGTCAGCTCCTCCCGCTGCGGCCGGTCGGCGTCCTGGGCGTTCGAGATGCCGACGGGCGAGATGAACAGCAGGCCTGTCAGCAGCGCCGCCAGCAGCAGTGCACCCGTGGTCTTCATGGTGGTGGTCATCGGTGATCGTGCCTTTCTCGGTGGTCCGTCCAGGGGCTCCTGTCCGGCGATGGAGCACACGATGCAGGCGGATCGTGAGGGCTCTCTGAGAGGTCTCTGACGGATGCCTGAGAACGCCACACCGTCACCGAGGTGACCGATCGGACAGCTGTCCCGCCGGACACGGCTCAGGGTCCGCGATCCGGGCGATGGCTACAGCACCACACGCCCCACAAGGAGGAACACCAATGCGTACCCGTATCCCCGCCCTGCTCATGACCGGCCTGCTCGTCCTGGGTGTCGCTGCATGCGACTCCAGCACCGAGGCCGACACCGAGGCAGAGGGCCAGATCCAGACCGACCCCGGCACCACCGACGAGTCCCTCGACGGGTCCCTCGACGGCTCGGTCGACGGCGACCTCGACGTCGACCTCGTGGCCACCGAGTCGCCGCACACCAGATGTCCCCGACGCCCCGCCGGGTTCCCGGCGGGGCGTCGTCGTCGTGGCCTGCGACGCCGCGGCCCGGATCTGTCCCAGACTGCGCACATGAGCCATGTGATCGTGCTGCACGTCGCCGGGGACCAGCTGCGCGTCGACGGACGTGACGTCGCCGCCGCCCGGGGGCTGTCGGGCACGATCGACCCCGACTCGACCGTCTGGCGCACCGCCGCCGAGGCCTACGTCGACGCCCACCCCCGCCCGGAGGGCCGCATCCCCGACGCCCAGCGGCTGCAGATCCTGCGGCGGCTGGCGGCGGGCCCCGCGACCACCGGCGAGCTGCTGGCGGCCATGCGGACGGTGGGGTGGGTCGGCGGCACGGACCTGGAGAACCGGCTGCGTGACCTCCGCGGTGGCGGTCGACGTGGTGCCGGACGCACCGTCACCGTCCCGCTGGTCACCGAGGGGGACCGCCACCGGCTGACCGCGCCGCTGCCGGCCCTGGACGAGGCCCAGCTGCGCGCGATCGGCTTCGTCAAGAGCCTGGTGGCCACCGAGCCGGCCCCGCTGGCCGCCCAGGCCCTGCAGGTCCTCGACGGCATGCTGCCCGGTGTCGGGGCGCTGACGGGACAGCCGACCACCGCGACGATGACCATCGCCGCCCGTGACATGCACGCCTTCGAGGAAGCCCGGGTCAACCGCCTGCCCGTCCTCGTGACCTACTACTCGATGAACTCCCACAAGGAGTCGACGTACCGTCTGGTGCCCGTGTCCTACGTCCCGGTGGGGCCAGCGCTGAAGGCCGTCTGCATCGACGTGGACGACCAGGGCACGCCCGGTCAGGACCGCCAGTTCGCCCTCGACCGGGTGCGTGCCGTCCGCCCCACCGGCATGGACGCCCTGGAGCCCCAGCAGACGGTGCTGCGCACAGAGATCCTCGACATCGAGGTCACCGACCCGCTGTACCGGATCATGAAGGACCGCAACCAGTTCAACATCGCCACCGCCGAGGCGACCGAGACCGACCTGGGCCGCTGGCGGGTCCGCGGTGAGTTCCCGGTGGCGCTGGGCTGGGACGTCATGGAGCAGATGTCGGCCTGGGCCGGCCAGGTGATGGTCAACGGGCCGTACTGGCTGGCCAACGCCGTCGTCCGGCGCTACCGGGCGGGCCTGCGGGCCATGGAGGACGCCGAGCTCGAGCTGGTGAAGCCCCAGCCCGACCGCGCCTTCGCCAGCCTCGAGGACGCCATCTACGACCAGGCCCCCGACACCCCTCCCGCACCGGACGGTCCCCGGAAGCTCACCCCTCCGACCGCGTGATCCCTGCGGGTGCGACGTAGGCTGCGGCGCCATGTACGAGCGCACGATCTGGTGGAACGGCGACCACGTCGAGGTGCTGGACCAGCGGCTGCTGCCCCATGAGGTGGCCACCGTCACGTGGCGCCGGCCCCAGGACGCCGCCGACGGCATCGCCACCATGCAGGTGCGGGGCGCACCCCTGATCGGTGTGGCGGCGGCGCACGGGATGGCGCTGGCCATGGCGCTGGACCCGACGGATCTGGACGGACCGGCCGCATCGCTGCTGGCCTCGCGACCGACCGCGGTCAACCTGCGCTGGGCGGTCGAGCGGATGGTCGCGGCGCTGACCCCGCTGGACCCGGGGCAGCGCGCCCAGGCGGCCCGCCGGCTGTCGCTGACGATCACCGAGGAGGACGTCGCCGCCTGCCGCGCGATCGGCGACCACGGGGTGTCCCTGCTGCGTGAGGTGCACGAGCGCACGGGACGCACGGTGCAGGTGCTGACCCACTGCAACGCCGGGCGGCTGGCCTGCGTCGAGTGGGGGACCGCCACCGCCCCCGTCTACGTGGCCGCACAGGAGGGCATCCCCGTCCACGTCTGGGTGTCCGAGACCCGACCGCGCAACCAGGGTGCGTCGCTGACGGCGTGGGAGCTGGTGCAGGCCGGCATCCCGCACACCGTCGTCGTCGACAACGCCGCCGGACACCTGCTGGCCTCCGGCCGGGTCGACCTGGTCCTCACCGGTGCGGACCGCATCGCCGCCAACGGCGACTCGGCCAACAAGATCGGGACGTACCTGAAGGCGGCCGCCGCCAGGGACTGCGGCGTGCCGTTCCACATCGCCGCGCCGGCCTCGACCTACGACGCGCGCTGCCCGGACGGCGCGGGCATCCCGATCGAGGAGCGTGAGGGCGAGGAGGTGCTGGTGTTCGCAGGGCGCAGCATCGCACCCGGACGCTCGCCGGCCCGCAACTGGGGGTTCGACGTGACCCCGGCACGGCTGGTGGACAGCTGGATCACCGACCGTGGGGTGCTGCAGGCCACGGACCTGCCGATGCTCGATGGATGAGGGGACCGCCCGCCTGTCGCTCGTGGCGGCGGCACAGCGGCTGGACGCGGCGGGGCTGAACACCAACAGCTCGGGGAACCTGGGCGTCCGCGTGGACGCCGGCGTGCTGGTCACCCCCAGCGGGATCCCCCCGACGACGATGACGGCGGCGGACTGCGTGCTGCTGGACCTCGACGGCCGGGTCCTCGCGGGCGACCGCGCACCGAGCAGCGAATGGCGTCTGCACACGGCCGTCCTGCGGGCCCGCCCCGACGTGTGGGCGATCGTCCACACCCACTCCCCGGAGGCGACGGCGGCCTCGGCGCTGCGCCGCACGATCCCGCCGGTGCACTACGTGGCCGCGCGGTTCGGCGGGACGCTGGCGTGCGCGCCCTACGCGACCTACGGCACGGCGGACCTGGCGGAGGGGGTGGTCCGGACGCTGGGTGCGGACCGCGCGGCCTGTCTGATGGCCAACCACGGCGCGGTCGCGCTGGGGTCCGATCTCGACAGCGCCGTCGCCCTGGCCCTGGACGTCGAGTGGTTCTGCGGGGTGCACCGCCGGGCCGTCCAGCTGGGCGACCCCGTCGTCCTGCCCGACGAGGAGGTCCGGACCGTGGCCGAGCTGTTCCGCACCTACGGCCAGCCCGACCGCTGAGGCACGCCCGCCGTGCGGCTGTGCGGGCGTGCTGGCGTGCGGCTGTGCGGGCGTGTGGGCGTGTGGGCGTGTGGGCGCGTGGGCGCGTGGGCGTGCGGATGTGCGGATGTGCGGATGTGCGCACGGGACCGCCCCTCCCCCTGCGAGTGACCAACCGGTTCCACCTGCCCCTCACCCGTGACCCCGTTGGCACACCTGGACCCCTGTGGCCACACCAGCCCCACCGGCGTGGTCACTCGCACGCGAGAGCGACCGATCAGGTCTGGGGGTCGAGGGGGAGGGAGCCGTCGACGGCGTGCAGCTGCTCGTGCACCGTCAGCATCTGCTCCGCGATGGGCGGGGCCCCGCTGTCCAGGATGTCCAGGCCGGCCAGGTGGCGGGTGATCGGCCCGTCGCCGACGTCGTGGGCCCGGGCCCGGGCGATGACGGCGCTGGCCTCGGCATCGATGCGGGCGTGCTGGGCCAGGTGCTCCTCCCAGTCGGCGACGACGAAGAACTCGGTGATCCGGTGCGGCCGGTCGGCGTCGCGGTACAGCGACCACCGCTTCGCGCCCGTGCGGAACCGGGTGCGGCGCAGCTCGCGGATGTCGGCCAGGAAGGCCTCGACGTCGTCGGGCGCCACCTCCCAGGTCGTGGTGACCAGCACCGGCGTCCCTGCCACCTGGACCGCGTGCTGCGGCATCGTCATGTCCTCGGGCGTGGCAGGGGCCACCACGTCCCCGAGGACCGGCAGGTCGAAGCGGAACGCCGCCAGGCCCAGCACGACCGTGCCGGCGCACAGGATCGCCACCGCGCGGCCCGATCCCGCCCCCTCGGCGATCAGACCGGCGACGAACGCCCCGATGGGCTGCAGCCCGATCGCCAGCAGGTACAGGCTGACGACGCGGCCGCGCACCCAGCGTGGCGCCAGCGTCTGGATGGTGGCGTTCAGGGTGATCAGCGTCCACACCCACGCCAGCCCGCACGCCGCCAGGCCCAGCGCCGCGACGGCGGGCGTGGGTGCCAGCCCGAACACGACCCCACTGAGGCCGAACACGGTCACGCTGCCGGGCAGCATGACCGCGCCCAGCCGGACCCGGGCACGCTCGCGACCCAGCACACCGCACAGCGCCCCAGCCCCGAAGACCCCGTACAGCAGACCGAACCCCTGTGCCCCCAGGCCCAGGTCGTCGGAGGAGACGCTGGGCAGCAGCGTCTGCACGCTGGTCGCCGTCAGCGTGAACAGGCCGGTCAGCACGATCAGCCGTCGGATGGGCCGGGTGAACCGGACGTAGCGCACCCCCAGGGCCGCGGCGCGCAGCAGGTGACCGCGTGACTCGTCCTCGGCCGGCTGGCGCGGGAAGCCCAGCAGCACCCCGACGACCAGCACGAACGTGGCCGCGTTCAGCCCGAACGACGCCGCGGTCAGGCCGACGCCGACCAGCAGCCCGCCCAGCGACGGACCGACGGCGCGGGCCACGTTGAACGCGGCGGAGTTCAGGGTGATGGCCTGCGCCCGCATCGACGCCGGCACCAGGTCGGGCACCAGGGTCTGCTGGGCCGGCAGCGTGATCGCGCTGCCGACCCCCAGCCCGAAGGTGAGCCCCAGCAGCGACGTCGGGGTGATGACGCCCGTGAACGCCAGCGCCGCCATCACCGCCGTCGACGTGCCGCTGACGATGTTGCCGACGATCATCAGGTTGCGGCGGTCGAAGGCGTCGGCGAGCGCCCCGGCCGGGATGGTCAGGATCAGACGGGGGAGGGTCAGCGCCGTCGTGACCAGGCTGACCAGCAGCGGCGAGCCGGTCAGCTCGTTCATGAGCCACGGCCCGGCGGTCAGCTGCAGGAACGTCCCCAGGTTGCTGACGACCGCAGCCCCCCAGACACGGCGGTAGGCCTCGACGCGCAGCGGGTCGAAGGTCGACACCGCCGTCGTGTCGGGCCCGTCCTCGCTGCGCTGATCAACCCCGTCGGCTGCCATGGCGCGACGGTAGCCGCCCCTCCCGCCCCGGGGCGGCGGCCGGCCCTTCGATGGTGCCAGCGGTCCACCCCTCCCTCCACGTGTGAGTGACCAGACCGGACCTCTCTGCCCACACCCAGCCCCTCACCGGCCACCGTGGGCCACATCGTCCCCACCAGCCCCACCCGCTGGGTCACTCGCAGGGGTGAGGCGGCAGATAGATGGCCATCCGGGCAGGAAAACCTGACGTCGCTGTCAAACAACACCCCATCCCGCCACCGCGGGGCCCCGACCCCTGGAGCACCCACAGCATGAACCGCACACGGACGATGCTGGCCGCCGGCCTGCTGACCCTCACCATGGTGAGCGTCAGCCCGGTGGCCGCAGACGACGACAGCAGCAGGATCGACGGCGCCGTCACCACGGCGACCGCCTTCCTGGCCGTAGACCACCCGACCACCGGCGGCGCCGGAATGACGGTGACCGACGCCTACACCTCGGACCACAACGGGGTGTCGCACGTCTACCTGCGGCAGACCGTCGACGGCATCGAGGTCATCGGGGCCGAGGCGACCGTCAACGTCCGGGACGAGGACGTGCTCTTCGCCGGTGAGCGCTTCATCGACGATCTGGTGGCCAACACCTCGGGTGAGCAGGTCATCTCCGCGGAGGACGCCATCGGCATCGCCGCGGCAGACACCGACTCGGCCGACGGCACCCTGACCGACGACCCGTCGCTGGTCTACCGGGCCCTGGACGACGACACCGCGCGCCTGGCATGGCGTGTGGAGATCCAGACCATGCACCACTGGTGGAACGTCTTCGTGGACGCCGAGAACGGCAGCGTGCTGTACGTCGAGGACTACGTCGACAGCGAGGAGGCCGCCCACATCGCAGCCTCGACCGCCCGTCCCGAGCACGCGCACGGTGTCGCGGAGGTGCTGGACCACACCTCCGCGGTGGACCTGCAGCAGGCCGACCTGATCACCAACACGCCGATCGTGACCCCCGACCCGGTCGATGACGGCTCCGCCTACAACGTCTTCCCGCTGCCGCTGGAGAGCCCGCTGGACGGCAACCGCCGCATCGTGGACAACCCTGCCGACGCGATCGCCTCGCCCTTCGGCTGGCACGACACCGACGGCAAGCCGGGCCCCGAGTTCACCATCACCCGTGGCAACAACGTGAACGCCTACGCCGACGCGGTCCCGGACAACTCCGCAGACCCGCTGAGCCAGCCCGACGGCGGCGAGGGGCTGGAGTTCGACAACCCGCTGATCACCTTCGACGCCCCGCCTGCGACCTACCGCGAGGCCGCCGTGACCAACCTGTTCTACTGGAACAACCTGATGCACGACATCACGTTCCGCCACGGCTTCGACGAGAAGGCCGGCAACTTCCAGCAGACCAACTACACCGGCGAGGGCATCGGCGGCGACCCGGTCCTGGCCGAGGCCCAGGACGGCAGCTTCGTCCTGAACGCCAACTTCGCCACCCCTCCGGACGGCCGCTCTGGCCGCATGCAGATGTTCCTGTGGGCCGACGCCTTCCGTGACCTGGGTGGCGACGTCGCCCGCGTCCACTCCACCCAGGTGCGGGACGGTGACGTCGACGCCGGCGTGATCGCCCACGAGTACGGCCACGGCATCTCCAACCGTCAGGTCGGCGGTCCCTCCAACGTCAGCTGCTTGAACAACAACCAGCAGATGGGCGAGGGCTGGAGCGACTGGCTGGGTCTGGTCTACACCA
>JBFKGB010000172.1:0-7391 GCA_041633535.1 Euzebya sp.
CTGGACGTCACCCCGCTGTCGCTGGGCATCGAGACCAAGGGCGGCGTCATGACCACCCTGATCGAGCGGAACACCACCATCCCGACGCGCAAGTCCGAGACGTTCACCACCGCGGCGGACAACCAGCCGCAGGTGGAGATCCACGTCCTGCAGGGCGAGCGCGAGATGGCCGCGTACAACAACAGCCTCGGCAAGTTCCAGCTGACGGGTCTGCCGCCGGCGCCCCGTGGCGTGCCCCAGGTCGAGGTCACCTTCGACATCGACGCCAACGGCATCGTGCACGTGTCCGCCAAGGACAAGGCGACCAACAAGGAGCAGTCGATGACCATCACCGGTCAGTCCGCGCTGCCCCGCGAGGACATCGACAAGATGATCCGCGACGCCGAGCAGTACGCCGAGGAGGACCGCAAGGCCAAGGAGGCCGCGGAGACCCGCAACGCCGCCGACAGCCTGCTGTTCCAGACCGAGCAGCTCGTCAAGGACAACGGCGAGCAGATCGAGGCCGACGCCAAGGCCCGCCTGGAGCAGGCGCAGACGGACCTGCGCACCGCTCTGGAGGGTGAGGACACCGAGGCCGTCAAGGACGCCTCCGACGCCCTCATGCGCGTCAGCCAGGAGATCGGCCAGGCGCTGTACGCCGCGTCGTCCGAGCAGGCCGGCCCCGCCGCGTCCGGCTCGACACCCGAGGACGACGAGGACATCGTCGACGCCGAGGTCGTGGACGACGACGACGAGACCGGGACGGCGTAGGCCGTGCAGGACCCACACGACGCACAGGCTCGGGATCCCGAGCCGACCGCCGAGTCCCCACCGCCCGGGCCCGGGGAGGACCCCACGCCCGAGGCGGCGCCGTCCACCGACGCCATGGACGACGGCGCCGAGGGGCCCGACACCGAGCAGACCGAGGAGGCTGCCAGCGACCCGCTGGCAGCCGCCGTCGCCGAACGCGACGACTACCTCGACCAGCTCATGCGGGCACGGGCGGACTACGACAACCTGAACAAGCGTCGGCACCGTGAGGTCGCCGAGGCGAGGGACCGTGGTGCCGCCCACCTGGCCGGCGAGCTCCTGGAGGTCCTCGACAACTTCGGCTTCGCCCTGAAGGCGGCCGAGACGTCTGAGGACCAGCAGCTCGCCAAGGGCGTCCAGCTGGTGCACAGCCAGCTGCTCGACGTGCTGCGGCGCTCGGGCCTGCAGGAGGTGCCGGGCGTCGGGGAGACCTTCGACCCCGCCCACCACGAGGCCCTGATGAGCGAGACCGACGACACCGACCGGGAGCATCCCGAGGTCGGCGAGGTCCTCCGCACCGGCTACCTGTTCAAGTCGACGCTGCTGCGACCCGCCAGCGTCAAGGTCCTCGAGTGAGGAACCGACCCGGGGCCCACGGGCCCCGGGTCGTCCCTCGCCCACACTGATCCGCACCACCCACCCACACCCGCGAACCCGAGGAGGCGGCGTTGTCACAGGCCGACTGGCTGGAGAAGGACTTCTATGCCGCGCTCGGCGTCAGCAAGAGCGCGTCCGAGGAGGAGGTCCGCAAGGCCTACCGGAAGCTGGCCCGCGAGAACCATCCCGACGCCAACCCTGACGACCCGAAGGCCGAGGAGCGCTTCAAGGCCGTCAGCGAGGCCTACGGCGTGCTCAGCGACAAGGCCAAGCGCGCCGAGTACGACCAGATCCGCCAGCTGGCCGGCAGCGGTGGCCTGGGCGGCTTCGGCGGCTTCGGCGGGGCCGGCGGACGTCGGGCACCCGGTGGCGCGTCGAGCTTCGACCTGAACGACCTGCTGGGCACCATCTTCGGCGAGCAGGGTGGCAGCACGCAGGGCGGGCCCCGCGTCCGCCCGGGCGCCGGTGGCTCGCGCCGCGCCTCGGCCCCCCGCAAGGGCGCGGACGTCGCGGCCGACGTCACCCTCTCCTTCGAGGACGCGCTGGCCGGGGTCACCGTCACCCTGCGGCTGCGTGGCACGGCCGTCTGCAGCGTCTGCAAGGGGGTCGGCGCCAAGCCCGGGACCATGCCGGTGCGCTGCAGCATGTGCGCCGGCGCCGGTGTCGTCAGCGACAACCAGGGCATGTTCGGCCTGAGCCAGCCGTGCCCGCAGTGCGGTGGACGCGGCGAGCAGATCACCGACCCGTGCCCGAACTGCGCCGGCCAGGGTGTGGAGGAGCGGCCCCGCACCATCAAGGCCCGCATCCCCTCCGGCGTCTCGGACGGCCAGACCGTGAAGCTGGCGGGCAAGGGCGAGCCCGGACGCAACGGCGGCAAGCCCGGCGACCTGCTGGTCAAGGTCCACGTCAGCGAGCACGAGGTGCTGCGCCGGGCGGGGGACCACCTGAAGATGGTCCTCCCGATCACGTTCGCCGAGGCGGCGCTTGGTGGCCGGGTCGCCGTCCCGACCCTGGACGGCACCGTGACCCTGAAGATCCCCGCGGGCACCGAGTCCGGCAAGACCTTCCGGGTCCGCGGTCGTGGCGTGCCCCGCTCGGGTGGCGGGGCGGGCGACCTCCTGGTGACCGTCCAGGTGGTGGTGCCGACGAAGCTGACCCGCACCCAGAAGAAGCTGGTCGAGGACTTCGCCGCGATGGACGACACCGAGCCCCGGGCCCGTCTGGAGGCCGTGATGGGTCAGGCAGGTGAGGGCTGATGCATGAACGTGCCGTGTACATCATCTCCGTGGCCGCCGAGCTGTCCGGCGTCCACCCCCAGACCCTCCGCACCTACGAGCGGCGCGGTCTGATCAAGCCGGCGCGCACCGCAGGGGGGACCCGTCGCTACTCGGCCCGTGACGTCGAGCGGGTGCAGCTGATCCAGGAGCTGACCCAGGGCGACGGGATCAACCTGGCCGGGGTCCTGCGGATCCTGGCGCTGCAGGACCGCATCGAGGAGATGGAGGACCGGCTGGACCACGCCCGCGCCGAGGTCGAGCAGGTCAAGGCCGAGGCCCGGACGGCGCTGCGTGAGCTGCACGCCTCGACGCGCAGCGAGATCGTGCTGTACCGCCAGCCGCAGATCGAGCGTCACTCACGACGGCGACGCTGAGCACGGTCAGTCCTTGGGCTGCGCCTCGTGCAGGCCGGGCTGCAGCGGACAGTCCTTGCGGTCCCAGTCCCAGTAGCCGGCGTCGTCGACGGTGTGCAGCCTGTCATCCATGGCGTCTCCCTGTGGTCGTCACCTTCTGGGTCCTCCATCGACACGGACGGACCCCGGCTGAGGACCGGACCGGGGGCACATCCGCACTAGCCCGGTGAGCGCCCCGGGAGCGCCGCCCGCAGGCCGAGCGCGGTGGCCTGCTGCGCCAGCAGCGACAGGACGCGGTCCACGGCGACCATCGGCCGCCGGCTGGGGCGGGTGAGGGCCCGGACACGACGGACCGCCAGGTCCGGCCCGCCCTCCAGCAGCCGCACGTCGGCCGGTGCGGTCGAGGTGTCCAGGTCCAGCAGCGGCAGCGCCAGGTGCGGCGCGAGGGTCGCGCCCGTCCCGGCCGCCACCAGGGCCACGGCCGAGGTGTACTCGCTGCAGCGGTGGACGATCCGTGCGGAGAAGGCCCAGCGGCGCTCCAGCTCGGCCAGCATCGCCCCACCGGCGGACCGGGCCGGCTGGCTGACCCAGTCGCGCTGCACCAGGTCGGCGCGCAGGCGCTCGGGCTGATCGATCGGCAGGTCCCAGCCTGCCGGGACGACGATCCGGTAGTGGTCATCGATCACCAGCCGGGTCACCGGGTCGGCCGTCGGCTCGAAGGACAGCTCGTCCTCCTCCTCGTCCTCCGTCCCGATCTCGAGGAGCTCCTCGGTCATGACCACGTCGACGTTCCCGGCGTGCAACTCCTCGATCGCCGGACGTCCCTCCAGCTCGACGATGCGCACGGTGATGCCCGCCCGGCGGGTCAGGCCGTCACCCATGACCGGGGCGATCAGCTGGCAGATGGCGGTCTGGAACGCCGCGATCGTGACCGTGCGTTCGGGGGCGTCGGTCCATGCCGTCAGGTCGTCGGTGGCGAACACCACCTCGCGCGCGATGCGGCGGCCGCGGTCCGCCAGCCGACGGCCCGGCTCGGTCAGGCGGACCTGACGGCCGCTGCGGTCCAGCAGCGCGACGCCGGCCTCACGCTCCAGCAGCCGTAGCTGCTGCGACACGGCGGAGGGCGTCAGGTGCAGCGCCTCGGCAGCGGCGACGACGCCACCGCGGTCCTCGACGGTGGCGAGGGTCATCAGGCGGTGTGGTCCGATCATGGCCCCTGTTCTACCAGCGGGGTGTAGCAGCGCTTCAACGTGGGTGTAGGACATCGAAGTGGTGCTACGACGTCGCCTGACGCAGCATCGTCGGCATGACCGCGCTCCCCCTGCACCTCGCCGCCACCTCCCCGCTGCAGCGGGTCGTCGGCGGTGCGCTGCTGATCGCCTTCAGCGGGATCTGGGTCGCGCTGGCCGACGTGCCGCCCACCACCTCGGCGTTCTTCCGCTGCGTCTACGCCCTGCCCCTGCTGGCCCTCATCGCCCGGCGCGAGACCCCGACCGCCTCGGCGCGGGCCCGCTGGATGGGTGCCCTGGCCGGCGTGTGCTTCACCGGCGACCTCGTCATGTGGCACGCGTCGATCGACCTGGTGGGCGCGGGGCTCGCGACCGTGCTGGGCGCGGGCCAGGTGGTCGTGGTGCCCCTGGTGTCCTGGCTGCTGCTGCGCGAGCGTCCCCACCGGCGGGTCGTGGTCAGCCTCCCGGTGCTGGTCGCCGGGGTCGTGGTCATCTCCGGGGTCCTGGGCACCGGCGCGTACGGGACCGCCCCCAGGCTGGGTGCGCTGCTGGGCGCGGGCGCAGGCGTGTCCTACGCCGGATTCCTGCTGGCGCTGCGGCAGGCCAACGCGGGCGGGCTGCGGCCGGCCGGCGCCCTGCGGGACGCCACGCTGGGAGGGACCGTCGGGACGCTCGCGGCCAGCCTGCTGACGGGCCACGGCGCGACCCTGGTGCCGGCCTGGCCGTCCGCCGGCTGGCTGCTGGCGCTCGCCATCGGGTCGCAGGTCATCGCCTGGCTGCTGATCACGTCGTCGCTGCCGCAGCTGCCGGGGGCGGTGTCCTCGGTCGTCCTGACCCTGCAGCCGATGCTGTCGGTGGCGCTGGGGATCGTGCTGCTGGGCGAGCGTCCCACCCTGCCGCAGGTCCTCGGCATGGTCATGGTCATGGGCGCGGTGACCTGGGCGACGGGGCTGCGGCCCCTTGGTCGCCTGGGGCGCCTGGGGCGCCCTGGTCGCGCTGGTCGCCCTGGTCGCCCTGGTCGCCCTGGTCGATCTGGTCGCGCTGGCCGCCAGCGCGTCCCGGCCCTCGCCGACGTCTGAGGGGGACCCACCGCCTCATCCGCGGTCGCGACAGGCGGCGTCCAGCAGCGGGTAGGGGTTGACGTCGGCCCCGCGGCGACCGTCAGGGCGCCACTGCACGTGCAGATGGGGAGGGGTGGTCCTGGCGTTGCCGGTCCGACCGACCGCGCCGACCACCTGGCCCCGGCTGACCCGATCGCCGGGTGCCAGGTCGGGCGCGAAGGCGGACAGGTGTGCGTAGTACCAGTGGTGCCCGCCGTCGGTGCGCAGCCAGATGACGGTCCCGCCCAGCCCCGAGCCCGTGCGCATCTCGACCACCGTGCCGTCGTCGACGGCCAGCAGGGGCTGTCCCTCCACCGCGAACATGTCCTGGCCCAGGTGGACCCGTCCGCCCGACCGCGGGAAGTGCCAGCTGTCGATGAACTGCACGGGCGGCAGGACCGGGCAGGTGATCGGCCCCGAGCCCGGCGTCGTCCCGCCGGGGTAGGTGACCTCGGCCAGGTAGGTCCGCATCCAGCCGAGGACCTCCTCGACGTAGGCGTCGGAGTGGTTGTAGGCGCGCACGGCCCGACGCAGACCCGCCTCCGCTGCGATGTCATGGTCGGCGACCGCGGCGCACAGGTGGGCGGCTGCGGTCGCCGCCGCGTCGTCGATGTCCTGGGGGTCGGCGGTCCCGTCGCCGTCGCCGTCACGTGCCACCGACACCCAGGTCCCCGGGATGAACTGCATCGGTCCGACCGCACGGTCCCAGGTGGTGTCGCCGTCGAGCCGGCCCCCGTCGGTGTCGTGCACCGGCCGCGTGCCGGGCAGCGAGCCGTCGAGGACCACGCCGAGGATGGGCGGCACCGCAACCCCGCGGGCGTCCAGCGCCGAGCCACCGAACCGGCCGTGGTCGGTCTCGACCTTGCCGATGCCGGCCAGCAACGCCCACGACGGACGGCACGAGGGGTCCTCTTCGCCGACCAGCGCCGCCCCGTGGACGTAGGCCCGCAGGGCGACGTCCGGGATGTCCGGGTGGGAGGGCAGGCCGCCGCCGGGGCGATCCGGCGTGCCCAGCAGCAACGGCATCGCCAGCAGCGCCAGCAGCGGGCTGAGCGCCAGCAGGGGCCATGTGCCCCTCACGACCTCGCCGCCCGGGCGTCGTGCGTCGTGGCGTCGTGGCTCATGGCGTCGTGGCTCCTGGCGTCGTGGCTCATGGCGTCCTGGCTCATGGCGTCGTGCTGCCCGGGGACGACGCAGGGGCGGTGAGCGCCTGGTGATGGCGCCCCAACGTCCTGCCGCGACCGGCGACCATCGCTGTCGACGGCCCTGTTGTGCCATTGCTGCCGCTCCCGGCGAGCGCCCGGACCGCCTGCGCCCCGCCGTGCATCGTCAGGGCGACGTCGGCGGCGGCGTAGGCCCCACGGGCGACGCTGGCACCGGGGCCGCTGCCGACGGCACCGACGTCCATGCCCGGACCGGCTGCGCGGGCGCTGGTGCTGCGGGCAGCCCGGCGGAGGTTGGCGAAGATCTTCCCGCGCAGCAGGACCAGCGCCCACGCGACAACGACGCTGGACAGCATTCGCACCAGGACGCTGCGGCCCTGGGTGCCCTGCTGGATGGCGCTGACGCTGCTGGCCAGCACGGCCAGGAAGAACCCCGAGCCCAGGAACAGCACCGCCACCTTCAGGACGTTGTGTCCCCAGCGGGCCAGCAGCTCGCGGCCGGCGCCCGGCGAGATACCGACGACCAGCGCGAACGGCATCACCATGACCAGCAGGGCGCCGGCCACCTGGGCCACCAGCAGCGTCCCGGCCGTCAGGACCATCGCCACGGCGAACGCTGCGCTGCCGACGGCGTAGGCCACCGACCCCATGACCCGGTCGGTGCTGATCTCGGCGTTGAAGTCGGCCAGGTCCGCACAGCCCGCCGCCTCCATGAAGGTGCGTGGCTGGTCGTCGTCGCGCCACGGCCTGGCCGCCACCAGGGCGTCGGCGACCTGCCGGCAGGGCGTCCCCTCGGCGGGCACCACGCCCCACTGCAGCAGCAGGAACGGCTCGTGCAGGAAGGTCTGGACCAGCGAGCCGCGGACGAAGCCGGCGTCCACGA